>JAUCGN010000177.1 GCA_030378125.1 Thiotrichales bacterium HSG1
TCGGGATAATTTTAATTAAGATTTGTAAAACCAATATTTTATTTTTGATTTTAAAAATTGCTTGAACTAAATGTATAAAAGCTATTCCGACAATAGAATTTATCCATTTAAGATATATATTCAGTTGTATAACGTTCTACGGTAAGTTTTTTTGACCAATAATTTACTGGTAAACCAGCCTTCTGTTTTAAATTTTGTAAAAACTCAGTGGGTTGACTCAAAGATTCCCAGACTGAAGGCAAGAATGTACCTTTATGTGATCCATCGGTTAATATTAAACCATCTATATGAGGACGTAACTGTTGAATTAGGTCTTCTTCAGAATTGAAAGTCATTAATTCCGGTTCAGAAAGCAAAGAAATGTGAATAGCTAACTCAGCAACTTCATTTGACCCCAATGGTGGAAAACGTGGATCAGAAAAGGCTGCTGCATAAGCATTATAAGCCACATCTTCTACTAATGGTCGAAACGCAAGTAAAGTTCCTATACAACCACGCAGATTACTATTGATCTCTAAAGTAACAAAAGTAGCGGTCAGTTCTTGCAACTCTGATGCATAGTTATCCAAAGTAATTGGTATTGGTCCATTGCTATTTAAACCATGTTGGATAGACTGTTTAGCTATCTGTAATAAGGTTTGATGATTTTCTTTAGTTAAAGGCATAAGCTCCATATCCCACCACTTGATCTTTTGAACCAGCAGTATCCCCTGAATTACGCAAATCTATTGTTTTAACTTGCATTTTTTTATTCTTAGCTATATGCAACAAAGCACTTATGGGAATAGCTCCACAAGCCTGTTCACAATCAATTTTTTCAGGAGATAAAGTTTCAATAGCTTGAGTGGTTAATTTATCTAATTTCTGGGCTGTTTGATAATTATTATAATGACTTAAATCAGAACTAACAATAATGATAGTTTCTTCATTTCCCCAAAGTGCTTGCAATATTTCTCCAACCTGCTCATAAGTGGCCTTACCAACTACCAAAGGTACAATACTAAATTCATCTAAAATTTTTTGTAAAAATGGTAATTGAACCTCCAAACTATGTTCGTTAGCATGAGCTTGCTCCATAAATGAAACTTGAGGAAACTTAACAATGTTATCAATTGCTTGCCTATCTACGGGAACATTCCCAAATGGGGTAGAGAAATTTTGCATTTTTGTTGCAGCTAAACCCAAAAAAGGTACATGGTGAGATGGGCCTAATAAAATTACCCGCTTGATCGTATCACGAGCCGGTCTAATCATAGCGTAGATGCTGGCAGCAATTGGCCCTGAATATATGTAACCAGCATGAGGAACAATGACAGCTTTGGGTGTTTCACCGATAGTTTTAACTGATTGCAAAAGCTGGTCAATCATGACACTCAATTCATGAGTATTGTTTGGATAAAATGTGCCGGCTACAGCCGGTGTCCTTGTATTCATATTATAGTTGATTATTATTGAAGTTATTCTTATACAAAATTGGATATTTACAGCTAATTTTCTCAATGAATCAAGTTATGTTCATTCCTCTATCATAAATTTTTGCACTCCATTTTCGGCAAATTTTAGTTCTAATAACGGATAAAAAGCAAATAGCTTATCTCGTTTTGGAAAAAAGTTGTTATCTAATTTGAGTTTTGACAAGGTTTTGTGTAACTGACCTAAGCTAGTTTTAGTGACAGTGAAAGCAAATGGTAATATCTTTTTCTGTTCTTTTCCAAAATTCAATTCTTTTTTAGACCATTCACGACCTGTTTCACCAACCTGCAATTGAAATACTTCATCAATATTAATTCCTTTGTTTTCAAAATGACGGAAGATATGAGCTAAAACTCCGGGCCGATCATAGCAAGAACCTCTTACCATCCATCTAGAAAAATAGACATCATTACTATCACGAAAAGCTTTAATAACTTGTTTTTCATTGGTATTATCAGTACAACTTTTGTGACTGAATACATCGGCTAACATAGCACATGCAGTAGGTTCTGGACCAGCTCCTTTACCCTGCATATCGGTATAAACCAAGTACTTAGAATAGATACCTATGTAATTATCGGGGCCTTTTATATTAGCAATGTTGCTAGATTTTGGTACTAACATCGGATGTACTAGAAAAAAAGGTTGAGCTTTAGAAGTAGATTGAGCAATAGCTACTAGCCGAATCGTACTTTCAAGATACTTATTGGCGTAGATAAAATCCACTGTTCTAACTCGGTCAAAAATTTCATTATCATCAATACCTCGAATCAAATTTTTATTAGGAAAAACATCAGTTCCAAAGGCAATTCTGGACAAGATTTGGAGTTTATAAGCTGCATCTTGACCATCTACATCACCAGCACCACCCGGTTCGGCATAACCTCTTTGTATTGATTCATTTAACACCATATCATAAGTTTGGTTATTACCAGCATCAATGGATTTTTCCATTTCATCCAGCATAAAATTGGTGGTACCATTTAAAATTCCAACCATTCCTTGTACTTCATCGGAAACAATATGTTCAGACAGCGATCTTATCAGTGGCAAACCAGCAGCTACGGCAGCTTCTATACGCACATCATTATTACTTGAACCAAAAAATTCGGATAAGTGATTGGCTACCATAGCTTTATTTGCTGTCACAAATAGCACGTCATTGCCCCATTTTAGTTCTTTTCGTTTAAACCGCAAGTACTCTATAGCACCAATAGCCCCAGTTGCTTCAACTATAACATCCACTTTATCAGTTTTTGAACTTAAATTATCTTTAGATTTAATAAAACGTAATTTTTTACCTAAGGATTTTTCAAGCTGTTGCCGAGCTTCTCTTTTAGCTTTTTTAGTTGGACTTCTATCCAAAATCCATTTAATTTCTATTTTGCTGGAAGCTATCGCTTGTCTGGCAACTTCTTGATTAATATTGCCAAAACCTATAATACCTATTGTTTTCATATTTTAACCTTTAATATTTAGTAATTGCTCATTCCCCTTAATCAAGAGGAAATAGAAGCCAAAGGAGAAAGTGCTTTTTTGATAGATTGGAAAGCAGATAAATCTTGACGTTTACCAGTATTGATAACGAATCGAAGCAAACAAATCTCTACCACCATTGGGAACGAAAATCATCGCTTGTGTATGATAAATGTTCGTAATTTACTTGAGGACGGTTTTTTATTAGCTTTTTGGTCTTTTGAAGAAGGAGTACTTGTATTTTCACTTGTTTTTTGGGAGTTTCATCATCAATAGGGTGTTTAACATCGGTAATTTTTCCACACTGTATATTGAAAACTATTTTTACTTTGTTGTCAAGAGGGAGTGAGTAATTACAAAACAAATATCATCTTTTGAATTTTGCTTTTACCTGCTATTAATAAGAAGTTACCATACATAGTGTTAATACTAAGATTACCTGGTCTCTAATTAGAAATAGGACTAATTGTTAGTGACATATCATCAGGAAACTTAATGATACAACCAAACTCTTAATAAAGAAATAAGTTTATCATTATCAACTGGTTTAGCTAAATAATCACTAGCTCCAGCTTCAATACACTTGGATTTATCATCTTTCATAGCTTTTGCGGTGAGAGCAATGATAGGTAACTTGCGATACTTAGGTTGTTTACGAATCTTTTGCATAGCCTCATAACCATCCATACCCGGCATCATCACATCCATGATCACAGCAGTAATTTCTGGATTTTCTTCCAAAGCATCAAGAGCTTCTTGACCATTTTTTGCAATGACAACCTCCATCTCTTTATCCTCCAACATGGCAACCAAAGAGAACACATTACGCATATCATCATCTGCTATCAATACAGTTTTGTACCTTAAAATAGCTTCATTATCATGGACTGACTCTAATAAACTACGTTTTTCTTGAGATAAATTGGCTTCCAACTGATGCAAAAATAGAGTGGTTTCATCCAATAAACGAGCTGGAGAACTAACTGATTTAACTGTTATATTATTAGAACATTGTTGTAATATATTCTCCTCATCTTCATTTAAATCCCGATTAGCATAAATAATTACCGGAACTTGAGACAATTCTTCCTCATGGCAAAGTTGGTTAATCAAATGAATACCAGATTCTTGCTCTACATTTATATCAATCACCACACAATCAAATTGAGTTTTATGCAACTGTTGGATTGCTGCAGTTTTAGTCGTAGCCAATTCAATTTGGATGTTTTCATCCCCTATTATTTTTAGAATTTCATCTTGCTTGT
>JAUCGN010000178.1 GCA_030378125.1 Thiotrichales bacterium HSG1
TTGTTCATCTTGTAATAAGGGCAATAGTTCTGTGCAATCATCAGTGATCTTCATATAAACAAAAATATCAGCCAAAGTTGCAGAGTTTTCAATATCACCTAATTGTTGACGTAATTTGCGTTTAGCAGTCCGTTTCTCTTTAGAAGTTAAATTAGTCTTAGCAACTGCTTTAGCTTTTTCTAACAAGAGCATAAACAGTTGTAAATGATTTTTTTACTGAAATAAATTTAGATAGTTGAAGTAAGTCAGCAGTAACCTCATTAAATGAAGCTAATGCGTTGTCAATAGAAGCCCTAATTGCTCCCAACGGAGTATTTACTTCATGGGCAATTCCGGCTATTAACTGACCAAGAGCAGCTAATTTTTCTGAATGAATTAGTTGTGACTGGGTGGCACGCAGGTCCTTAAGGGTGGTTTGTAACTCAGCAGTCCGTTCAGTAACTTTCTGTTCCAAGTTTTGATATAGTTGAGCATTTTCAATAGAAATAACTATTTGGGAAGATAATAGATTTAAAATTTCTACTCGTTCCGAAGTAAACACATCATGCAGTTGGTTATTTTCTAAATACAATACCCCTTTCAAAATACCTTGATTTGACAATGGCATACATATAATTGATTTAGGATGATATTTATTAATATATGAGTCCTGAGTAAATTTATGTTCATTATTATTCAAAACCACATTTTTTCCGGTACGAATGACGTAATTAATTATATTTCTTGATATTTGTTCGTAACTATTAATTGGGATTGATTGCAATACTTTAACAATCGGGTTATTTAACCGTACTTCTGCTTCAATGAACCAGTTATTTTGCTGAGGTAAAATTATAAAACCCTTACTAGCCCCAGCATTTTCTATTATGATATGCATCATTTTTTTCAGAAGTTTAGCCAACATTATCTCTTCCGACATAGCGTGAGAGGCTTTCACTACACTGTTCAAATCCAACCAATGAGAAGAAGTGGTTTTAGTGGAAGTCAGCACTGAATTATCAGTTGGGATTAAGGTTTTATTTGCCAATAACTGTGGATATCTATCTTCTAAATCAAGAACTTTAGCTGTTGCTCTCCATTTTTGATAAGCATAATGAGCTTCCCGCAAATGAGTATTAGCATACTGATTATAACCTTTAGCAAACCAAAAATTTGCTATCAATTCATTGATTAAGGCCTCATCTTGAATAAATTTATTATTTTTGGCATTAGATAATGCTTGAGCATATAAGTCAAGAGCTTCTGAATCTTTACCAGTAATACGAGTTATTTCTGCGGCAACTAACAGATATTTATGTAAAAAATTCTCCTCACAGTTATTAGTCCAAATTCGCATTTGTTGCTGATTTTCGTTCAATTGTTGCCAATATTTAGCTTGTTCCTGTTTTGAAGACGACAGGTATAAAGCTGTCATGCACAGCGAGTAATAGAAATTATTATCTACTTCGGTGATGACTCCTAGAATAGAACTCTTTAATCTTTCTGCTTTAATTGCGTATTGGAGAGCTTCTTTAGGTTTTCCATATAAATATAAAACTTGAGATTTCAATATAAAATAATAACATAAAATATTTTTATGTTTTTTATTCTGCTCTAAATATTGTTCTTCGTTCAGTTCTTCATTATAAAAATCGGTTTTGCTTTCAGTGAAACCAGTCAGGTTAAATAAAAATATTTGAATTCCCAACAATAAGTCAGTTGAAAACTTATTTTTTAATTTTCTGTTAAAAGCTAAACTTTTGGAAATTCTAGATAATATATGTTTTAAACTACGACCTTGATAGAATATGTTGAAAACTTGTAAGGTAGTTAGATAACCAAGATATTGCATATCACCAGATTCCAATCCAGCTTGTTGAGCCGCTAAATCTATAGCTTTAGTATGACTTATATGTTTTACCCAAGGTAATAAAAAACCACTAGTTATGGTGTAGGCTTGACATTTATTATCATTGAATTTATTACTTATATCAATGGCAACATTAGCAAATTCATAAGCCATTTTATATTCATGGTATACAGAACCTAAAATTATGCCATAAGAACAAAGAATAGAAGGAGTTTCTAGCACATAACCATGCTTTAAACATAAATTAACATTTTTCATGATGAGCAAAAACCACAGCTTCTGATCACAAAAATAAGCGGGTATGGCCATGTAACGCAACAGTTTGGCAATAATAGAAATTCTTTTATCCGTAACTGGTTCTTGTTCTAAAAGTGAGCTTATATCACGACCATTAAGATTAATTTTGGCTATTGCTATTTCTCGTTCAAAAGCAGTAGTTAAATCCACTGATGGAAAATCAACAGCTAAACACAACAAAGCTTCTTGGCCAATTTGTAACGCTTTAGCATATTGACCTTGTATAGTATATTGCACCACTAGTATTTTGTAGGCTTCAGCTTTTTCTAATGAAGATTTAGCATGTTTTAATATTAATCTTGCTGAATTTTCCGATTGTTCAAAACTTCCATTCAGGTATTCAACTTCAGCTTTTTCCAAATATAAATTGAAAGCTAATTCATAGTGTTCTTGCCAATAATCACCAGATAAATTAGCCTCCCCAATAGTCAAATATTGATCAGCAATCATATAGGCAGTAGCTTTTTTAGATTTTTGACCAGCAAGCAGGTTTAACTCGGCAACTTTATTTTTTAGTTTTGTATCTTGTACTAACCCTAGATTTAAATGTTCAACAATATCAAATATATTTTCTTGGACATTAGTTTCTAACAATAAGAGTCCAATTTGTAAATGAGCTTGTTTTTTATCTGTAATTAAAGTATAAGCTGCTTGTTGTACTCTATCATGTAAAAATTTGAAATTTTTGATTATAAATGGTGATTCATCATCTATTTCTGGTTCTGAAGTTGGTAGAATAAGACCTTCAGTTAAAATCGGTAATATATCTTTGAAGGTAAGTTTTTTAGAGGAAAGATATACCTTTGCGTAAACTGAGAACAAGAGCGGTAGATTAAAATGATTACCCATACAAGCGGCTAAACATAATATTTGTTGAGACTCAATTGGCAATTTTTTTAACTTACCAATCATTAATTCTACTATATTATCCGTGATATCTACAGCTTCAATTTGTTCCATATCCCACTGCCAACTTGCTTTATCATGTATATTTGGAGGTATAAAAGTAAGCAATTTTTCTTCGTATAGAGTGTGAAGAAACTGATTGATAAAAAAGGGATTACCGCCAGTTTTTTGCATGACTAAATCAGCTAAAGGAAATACAGTTTTTTCATTTTGTTGGAAAGCATCAGCCATCAATTGGTTAACATGCTTAAGTTTTAAGTTAGTTAAATCAATTTGGTTAACAATGACATTTTCATTATAAAGATTTTCTAACAAGATTGTCAGTGGATGTTCAGAGTCAACTTCATTATCTCGAAATGCTCCAATCACAAGTATCGCACTTGTTCCTTGGGAGATCATTATCATTTCTAGTAACTTTAAACTGGCTAAATCTGCCCATTGTAGATTATCTAAAAATAAAATAAGAGGATGATTTGGTTCACAAAAAACTTGAATAAAGTTTTGAAATACTAAATTAAATCTATTTTGAGATTCGGTTGGACCTATTGATGGTATCTGTGGTTGTGAACCAATAATTAGTTCTAATGCCGGGATAACGTCAACAATTATTTTACCATTTTTTCCTAAAGCAGTTAATAACTTGCTACGCCAAATTTGAATTTGTTCTTCACTTTCAGTAAGTAATTGTTGGATCAATTCTTCAAAGGCATTGATGATTCCGCTATAGGGAGTATTTTTTTGAAATTGATTAAATTTACCTGATATAAAAGTAGTTAGTGGGGAGTAAATTTCTTGAATTAATACTGATTTTCCAGTTCCGGAACGACCTACAACTAACATCATTTCAGCTATTTTTTCATTGGAAGGTAGTAAAGAACGATTTACCACTCGATCAAAAGCAGCTAATAATATTTTTATTTCGTTTTCTCTACCGTAAAGCTTTTGCGGGATTTTAAAGTGATCGGAAAAATCATGTTGTGCTATGGAAAATGGTTCTATCTTACCGTTTTTATCAAACTGAAGTTTGCACTCTTCTAAATCTGCTCTTATTCCCCAAGCACTTTGATAACGATCTTCTGCCATTTTTTCCAATAACTTCATAATTATATTAGAAATAGCTAAAGGAGTATTGGGCAATGGGG
>JAUCGN010000179.1 GCA_030378125.1 Thiotrichales bacterium HSG1
CAGTATTTTGTCGGTATGGGTCTCTTTGGTTTAGGAAAAAATCTTCTAACCAATCTAAAATTAAAACTTCTACTTCAATTTGTAAGTTGCGTAAGGTCAATTGAGTGTTATAAGCTAAAATACTAGCTATTACTATCAGCGACAACCAACGCCAACTTGTATATCTTTTAGGACGAATTGTCCACAGTCCCCAAGAGACTAATATTATAATACCAGCAAAAAACCAAGCTCCATTCCCAACACTAGCGGCTAACAAACATATTATTATATAAGGATAACTTAAATTAATTTTAGTGTCATTAACAGCAATACCTTTAGCTTTTTGGCTACGCAATGAATATAATAGGTTGGTTAATCTAATTGTATTTTGGACACTATAAATTTGGATGGTTAGCAATAGGAAAAATATCATTGGCAACCAACTAAGCAAAGTCATTATTCCAGCTAAAGATTCTTGATCGAACAGATAGACTGCTACTATTACTAGAGCTATCGAACTCCAATCTGTCACCCGATTAAAATCTTTATCAGTTAAATCCCAACGCCAATTTACTAAGCAAACTGCTTCTAAAACTATCGCCATAAATATAGCAATAACTAGTAGTTTAGTTTGCCAACCCCAAAATACTACCGTGCAACCAAGCAAAAATGGTGGTGGAATCATTTGTGGAAATGTTTGCTAATTGAAAAAGGTGGTATAAAAATACTAAATAATATTGGTACTGAGAGTACCATAGGTGATCATCAGATAAGATATTAATTAATAAAGATATTATTGAATAAAACTGATACCAATACTACATTTTTTTCACCCAACCATCAGTCCCAATATGAATATTTTTTGAAAAACCATCTGCTTTGGTAAGTTTACGAATAAGATTAAGAGCTTTACCATGTGGATCAATAATTACCTTGTTATTTTTTATTTGCTTGATTGAAGTTATTTTAGCATTCACAAAACTACCATCTTGTTGGTCAACATTAACTTTGATGATTGGAGCAACACCAGTAACACCACGCAAACTAAATCGACCATAAGTACAAAAATTGCCTAAACTATAAGCAATAAAACGATTTTTATAAACTTCAATTGCCCTAGTTACATGAGGTCCATGTCCAAATACTATATCAGCACCAGCATCAATAACTGCATGAGAAAATTTGTACACATTACCTCTATTTTCACCGTAAAAATATTCATTTTTATTTCTAACACGTTGGTTTTTAGAACCTTCAGCACCACCATGAAATGATACGATAACAATATCACTTTTGGCCGCCAAATTAGTAACAATTTTTTTGGCATTAGCAATATCCCGAATATCAACAGTACCAATATTGGGAGCAAATGCAGCAAAACCGTATTTAACCCCATTTTTAGTGAATGTCACATCAGTACGATGTTTAACCAACCCAGCAGTTTTAATATCTAATTTATCTAACACTTTCAAGGTATTTATAAGTCCTCGTTGCCCAAAATCTCGAATGTGATTGTTTGCCACACTCATCAGATCAAAACCAGCAGTAGTTAAATTGTCAGCCAAATATTCTGGCATCCGAAATGCATAACATTTTTTACAATTTTTTATGGTATTTCCACCATTAAGAATAGTACCTTCCAAGTTACCAAAAGTTAGGTCAGCATTTTTCAAAGTAGCATTGAGAGTTTTCAGTAAATTTTTACCTCGATTCACTGGTAAATACTTAGCTGATGGGTAATCAGTTCCCAACATAACATCACCCACTCCAATAACACTTATAGTTCCTTGAGCATAACTGATACTAGTAGTCCAAAATAGTATTAATATTAAAATTTGTTTCATAAATTTCCTTTTTTTCTATTGACAAATATTATTCACACAATAAAATTCAAAATTTTTTCTTCAGTGATTGGCTTAGGAATAAAACCAATTCCTAAATCCTTAGCTTTTTGGCGTACTATATCTTGAATGTTGGCAGTTAGTAAACCGATTTTAAGCTTTGGATAATTTTGTAATAACTCTGTAGCAAGCACCAAACCATCCATACCCGGCATATTCAAATCTAGAATTGCCATAGCAAGTGAAATATTTTCGGTTTTGGTTAAGGCCTCTTCACCCGTACTAGCTTCAACAATTTGTATTTCTTTGTTAGCATGATCAATGATAGCCCGAACTAACATCCTAGAAACTCGGCTATCATCGACAATAAGTATCGTAGTGGATGTCATGATTTATTTCCAAGCAATTAATATTGTGTTATTGTAACATTAAATCTAATTATTTTCTATATTCTTAACAATGGCTACTTTAATCTTAGAACTAAAAAATGTATTAAAACAACGTGAACAAGGTGGGGCAACCTTTGAATTATGTATTCAACATTTACAATTAAATCAAGGCCAGTTCATAGCTATTGTTGCTGAAAGTGGTTGTGGTAAAAGTACTTTGTTGGATATGTTATCTTTAGTTTCCAAACCAACAACTGCTGAACAATTTACCTATTATGACAGTGAAATAATTGATATTAAAAGATTATGGGAGCAACAACAAGAAGAAATCTTAGCTAAATTACGCCGTTCACATTTTGGGTATGTATTGCAAACTGGTGGTTTATTACCATTTTTAACTGTATTACAAAACTTACAATTAGCATCAGAAATTAATGGTTTTCATGATTTGGAAATTAAAAAATTAGCTAAACGACTTGATATAAGCAATATATTAAACAAAAAACCACAGTATTTATCTGGTGGACAACGCCAACGAGTGGCCATTTTACGAGCTATAACCCATCATCCTCAAATTATCCTCGCTGATGAACCAACGGCAGCAGTTGATGAAACAAGAGCATTACACATTATTGAGGATTTTCATACCATAGCCAAAGAAAATGGCACAATTATTGTTATGGTAACTCACAATCATAACTTAGTTGCTCCGTTTGCGGATGTAACCTATGGTTTCAATGTTTCCGATGTATCTGATACTCTAACTAAATCATCTTTATTAAAATTGTGAAATTACCTATTATACCTAGGCTTGCTGCTCAAGATTTATGGCATGATTGGATTTTAACCTTATGCATGGTATTAGCAATTGCCGCCATACTAACTCCACTAGAAGTCTTGTTAGGGTTAAAATATGGCACAATTCAAACTATGCACGAACGGTTAATGGAAGACCCAGTCAATAGAGAAATTCGTCCAACTAGAACCTTACATCTCAATCCACAGTGGTTTATCCAACTTAAACAACGAGATGACATTGAATTTGTAATTCCAACTATATTACGCGGTTCTTCAGTTATCAGGGTGTCAGCTGCAAAGAAACGTTTGTTGATAGATTTAGTTCCTACTGACTTGGGTGATCCATTAATTTTAACTAACGATGGCATCATTCCAAAAGAAAATGAGTGTGTATTGAGTTATACCGCTGCCAAAAAATTGGGAGTAAAAACTGGTGATACAATTAATGCTGAAGTTACTAGGACTAGAGATAAACGTAAAGAATCAGTACAAGTTAAGCTAAAAATAGTAGCAGTGCTAAATTCTCAAGCCGATAGTTTAGCTAAAATATATACCCCATTTGAATTTGTTAGTGACGTTGAAGCTTACAAAGAAGGTAGAGCAGTTCTCCATCGCCACTGGCCGGGTGGTAAGGTGTTACCTCCGTTGACCTATGATGGATTATGGATTTTGTTAGCCCAAAAGTTAACTTCTATTGATGAGGTTAATTTAACTGTTGGTACCGGTTTCAACTATGTAAAAACTTCATCGATAGATGATTTTAAACAACAATTTACTTTTTCACCTCCAAAAAATTATGCTATTTATAAATTGTCAGCTACTGGTAATCCAATTGCAGTTAGCAGTATAAACGCAGTAAAAAATAAATTGCGTGGTAAAGCTGCTATTATCTTGCCATTTGTTAATGATGTGATTATTACAACAGACAATCAACTTGAAGTTATCGGTTTATCCCTACCTAAAGCTCAAACTGATATTTTGGGCTTACCAGCATTACCTTGGGGAAAATTTAATGTTAATAGTAACTTTGTCAATCATGGACAAGCATTATTACCCGATCTTAATGAATCACCGACTTTAGAGCTAGTCAGTAAAGTTTTAGGAGGAAAAATTACATTTCCAGTGAATAATAAAG
>JAUCGN010000180.1 GCA_030378125.1 Thiotrichales bacterium HSG1
CCGTAATTGTAAGGCCTCTTCTAAACAACAAACTGCAAAAGCATCAACATCATGGGCGATAGCATTTGCAACTCGTGCAGCCCCATGTCCATAGGCATTAGCCTTTACTACTGCCATTATTTTTTGTTGAGGGGCTTTAATTTTTACTTGTTTTAAGTTGTTCTGTAAAGCAGAAATATCAATAATTGCATTAACGGGACGAGTCATAGTAATTCACTAATTATATCAACCACATTCTGTTTGAATAGGATCAAGTGGCATTTGTTGTTCATTACCCATTTGGTGAGCAAATATGGGAACATAGCTTAAAATACGTTGTACATAATCACGGGAAGGAATCAATTCTACCCAAATATCTGTTGGTAAACAAGAATATTTTTTTACCCAATGTTTGACAATATCAACCCCAACGTTGTAAGCAGTCAAGGCAAGTAATTTATTACCATCAAATTCATTTAATAGCAATCTAAAATAGGCAGTACCTAAAGCTATGTTAGTATTTGGTAAAAATAGTTCTTCAATATTGTTCAAATCTATATTTTGTTTGATTGCCATATTTTTAGCATCTTGTAATTTAAGCTGCATCAAACCCAATTTACCATTAGCGGAATGGGCATCAATTTGAAATTTACTTTCTGCTAAAATAATTGCATAAATATTAGAAAATTCAATACGTTGAATCTGAGATTGAGATATTATTATATCATAAAAGGGTAAGGGAAAACCTACGTCTAAATCGTAACTGGTAATTATTGAAGACCTATCGTACCAACCCCATTTGTATGCTAAAGCTGCCGCCATTTTTAATTCGGTTGGACTTAAAGTTGGTAATACAGCTTGCCATTCAGTTCTAGCTAACTCAGTTTGCCCTAAGAAGTACAATTCTCTAGCTCGTATCAAACCATAATTCTTATTTAATAGTTGTTCTTCAGTTTTAGAATCAATCTCTAAATTCTGGGATTGAAAATTATATTTTTTACCAAGTCGTTCCGTAGCTAAAAAACCATAATAATTCCCAAATTTGGCCAATTTTTTAAAAATCTTTTCAGCTTCAAAATTATTCCCGGTTTCTTCTAAAGCTCTAGCCAACCAATATTGCCACTGAGCTTGTTGTTGAAGTTCCTTTGTCAAAGAATAGATAATTTTTTCCACAGTCCACCAGTCTTGCTTGTACAATGCCATTTGTAAACGTTTATGGTTTATTTGTTGGTCATCACTTTTAACTATGTCAGTCAACCAATCCGTTGCGATGGATAAATGTTGTTCAATCCCTTTTAAAGCAAAATAGTATAGTAATTTTTTTGTTTTTTTAGTACTAAATTTATAATGCCGTTTAAAGTTATTTTTCCAATAATCATAAGCTTTAGCAGCATTTTGATTAGATAGATGTTTTAATCCATAAATTATAATTTCACGAGCTAAAACAGTGTCTGGATATTTAAATTTTTTTAATTCTGTAGCTGGTTTTTTATGAATATTTTGCCATAATTTCAATAATAAACGATCAGTTTTTGGTAAACTTTTGGCCAATTTTTTAGCTAACTGCAGTTCTCCTTCCTGCATAGCAAGACGTACTCGTTGCCAACGTAATTTAAGAGAAATTAATTTATGTTCATACAGATATTTAAAGACTGGATTACAAAAGCTATGCTGAGATTTACCAATCAGCCATAAATTTTTAGCTTCTGATTCTAAGTTATTTAAATTTTTATTTATTTTTAAGTTAGCTCGTAAAAAATAACAACGTAAAGCTGCATCTTCTTGTGGGGTATAAGCAATAAGAAACATTTTATCATCACGTCTATGAGCCAATTTTTGGAGCCATTTATAACGTAAAGTTTTGGAAACCGGACTGGTTGGGTAACGTTCTAAAAATGCTATAATATCTTGATTATATTTGGTTGTTAAGTGAGATTTAAGATAGAAATAACGCAGATAATGAACAATAGGATAATCTTGTAACTCAATTATTTTTTGTTCAAATTTTTTTAAATCATTATCTGACAATGCTCGTTTTGCAGCCAAAAACTGCCAACGTTGTTCTACATTTATAGCCTGAGTCAATTGGGGTAAACTTGTAAAAATTAAAAAAAATAGCAAAACAATCTTCATTTTAAAGTATAGGTTTGTGAATATTGTAAGAAACGTATATTAATTCCAACATTTGTAAGGTGGATAAAGCGTCACTACTATTAAGTTAATGTTTGTATTCTAAGTAACATAATTGGATGTGGTGTATGGCGTTATTATATACCCTCGTATAATATAATACCTTCGCCAAATAGATAGTTGTTTCGGGAATGGAGCGAAGCAAATTTCCTGAAACTCCTAATATTACTTAGGTTTCGTGAAATTGTACATCATTCTCGAAACAACAAATTTTGAGATTGGCGAAGGTATTGGTTATAAATCCATATTTGTAATTAAATTTAACTAAGAATTCTGAGCTTGATTTAATCCTAATTTATCAATAGTTTGGACAGTTCCTATAACACATTGTTATTAAAGTAATTTTATATCTAAGTAGTAAAATAATAAAGTATTTAAATTTCAATAAGTTATGATTTCAACCAAATTTGATTTTTAAAAACTGTCCGAACTATTGTTAATCTAAAATACGTTTAAATAATGTAGACTCACAATTAGGACAAGCCGGAATATAGTTAGGTTTTTTAAAAGAAATTGGTTTGCTACAATTAGCACAATATAGGGTTCCTAGACCGGTTATCTCTCCAGTATGCCACTCCATAGCTTGATGAGCGCGTTCAGCAAGATTATCCAGTTCTAATCGAGAATGATCAACCATTACGCTAAACATTTCTAACAAACGTTCTTCAATTAACTCCAAATCAAAACTAATCCAATCTACCAAAGCTTGTTCAGTAGAAACAATGAACTTAGCAGCATCTTGCAAGTCTCGCAGTAAATAATCACCTATATTTTCGGCTTCTTCACGGCTTAATTCTTCAAGTTCAATTGCAGTTTCAACTGCCATTTCTATACGTTTATGTAACGTTTTTTTATCAGCTGCCTCAGCCCGAGACAACATTTTTCGATATGCTGGAACTAGATTTTGATCTTTCATATTAATTTCACCTGATTTAAAACGGTACTCGTACAATTAATTCAAAATGAACTCCATCATCTTGCAAATTTCTATCGTCTGGTTCTTCAACATCGCGTAGTGGGTGTCCCCAATAAACTTGAGTATCAATGGCTGCAATTGGACTCCAACGCAATCCCACACCAACACTAGAAATACTTCTTGGGTCTGGAGTATCAGCATCAGTATTCCAAGACCGACCATAATCAACAAATGGAGCTACATAGAGTTCACCATCTTTTGGAGTTTTGCTAAATCCTTTAATAGGGAGTTTAACAACAGGGATTCTCCATTCCAATGAGCTAACCAAACCATTGTCACGAGTTAGTATATTTTCCCGATAACCGCGTACAGTAGTACCACCACCGATAGAGAGTTTCTCTAATGGTAACAAGTTTTCCTTAGCAAATTGACCATCAACCCTAAATACTACTTGACTTTTTTTCAGCATGTCAAGCTTTAAAGAATCATAATTTAACCGTTTAACATATTGAAATTGTCCTAACCAAGTGAAAAATTTACTATCTGGTAAGTTATTATCATTGATGGTAGAGTCAAAAGCATCTATTCCAAAGTTAAAAGTAGAACGAGCAGCATACACATCATTAGGAGCACGTTGAATCCAATCTTGAGAAAATCGTATTACGGATAATTTACTCTTTCCATCATCCCCAACTCCGGGTGAAAAAGAAAATGGCATTGGAATTTCTGGCCCTAAAAAAGTTTGGCTAACACGTTTTTCAGCCCTTAAAGATAAGTTTAACGCTTGACCCGGTTTTTTAAACTTTGTCAAAGAGTGACGCAAAGTAACTGCAAAAGTTTTTGATTCACTTTCAATATTTAACATACTGAAGGGATATTCAATAATTTCTGCATCACTACGACTAGTTTCAAAAGATAACCAAGTATTATGTTTAATGGGAAAATCATAACGTAAAGAAAAATCATCTAAACCTTCAGTCAAGCCATAACGAAAATAAAGAATATCTCCAACACCTTTGCCAAACAATCCTGTTACATTATAGTGACT
>JAUCGN010000181.1 GCA_030378125.1 Thiotrichales bacterium HSG1
CGATGATAATATATTGTATGACTTCCTTTACTATATTTTCCATTCATCTTAATATAATAGAAATTTTGTCATCAAATGCAATATTTTGACTGAAGTCTTTTTCCGTCTGGAAGACGGAGGTTTTAAAACATTTGAGGGACTATAAAAATAATAAAAAACCTTTATTAGGTGAATATGAAGAAACTCAAATTTATGGTATTGCTACATTATTTCTAATATTTGCTTTGTTCAGTTTTGTGTTTTTTGCATTGATTGTTTTACTTATCGCAATAGGTGAAAAATATTATATACTTAAAGAAGCTTTATATACTTTTGAATGGATAGTATTTATTTTTTGTACTATTCCAGTAGTTATTGCTGTTAAAGCACAACGTAGTTATAAATTGAGGGCAGTGATATGAATTTTAATATGATAGCTATTATATTAGGAATTTTATCATCATTAATATTTTTCGTTTTAGACATAAATATGGATTTCTTAAATACAATTTTAGTGATCGCAACAGTTGTTGGAGGACTAGCGGCAGTAGATTACTTTTTTAGTTTAAACGGTAAACTTCCTCGTGCATACAGTATTGCTATAATCGGTTTTCCAAAATCAGGAAAAACTACATTAATTACAACTATATTTGGAGAACTATTTACTAATAAAATTCTCAATATTTCTACCATTCCACGAGGTTTAGAGACAATAGAACGTATAAATAGTGATTTATCAAGATTAGAAATAGGTAAAACATTGGGTCCAACAACTGATCAAGATTTGTTTGCCTACCGTATTGATGTTATTCGAGGAAAGTTTTTTAAACAAAGATATAAAGTAGAAATCGGAGATTTTCCCGGTGAAGACACTGAAAAATTTACTGAACGATTTGGTGATTGGTTCCATGAAACGCCTTATTTTAAATGGGCAATGGAAGCAGATGCTTTTATTTTTGTGGTAGATATTGCAGATATTCTTGATGAGCAGTTGGTAAAACAAAATGTTGCAAAAACATCCCAAGCAATACGTGCTGCATGGCAAAGATTAGGAGAATACCATCTTGAAGGTAATAAAAATCTTAAACAAAAATCAGTTTTATTAGTATTTACCAAAAGTGATTTGTTTGGTATTACTCCCAATGCTATTCAAGAGAGTGCTGTATTAAAACAAATTAGCCAACTTGGTTTTGAAGAAATACCAGAAGCAAAAGAAATTGATTCAGAAAAACTTCAAGAAGGTATAGTCTATACAGAGAAATTATTTGCCAATTTAATCAGTTACCTTAAAAAAGAAAGCAATCAATTTAATTGTATTTTCGTCAGTTGTTTTTCATATTCCAATGACCAAAAATTAGGAATTAATGAATTGATTGAGAAGATTTTACCTTAGTTTTTTATCTAGTACCAAAGTTCTACCTTGGCATTCATTCCAAATGGCTCTGCCATTTAATCACACAATCAGTGGCAAAGTTTTGAGTTGTTTAAGGAATATGGTTGTGGTTAAATTGATTTAAGATGTGATGTAGGTTTTTGGGGGTGGATGAGCCAAATGGTTTGTCTGCCTTAAAAATAAACAAATATTGAGATAATTATAAATTTATAGATAAGCATATGAATATAAGTTTTAAACAATTAGGAGTCATAAAAGAAGGGAATATTAAATTCAATGATTTAACCTTATTCTGTGGTCCAAACCATACAGGAAAAACTTATGCTATGTATTCTCTCTATGGATTACTAGATAAGGATTTTGAGGTACATTTTGATTTTGTAAAAGAACTTGTAGAGCAACTAGTTGAAAAAAATATCTACAAAATAGACTTGAAAGAAATTGTAGAGCAATATTTCGATAGTATGATTCAGCAAATAGAAAATAGTTTCCATGCTCGTCTTCCTAGGCTATTTAGTGTGGATAATTCTGAATTTGTTAGTACCAAAATAGAATTAGAATTAGAACAAAAATTTTTATTAGAAAATGCTAAAAAGAATGTTTGGGCAAGAAAATTAAGCCTTGGAAAACATAAGGATTGGTTTTTAAATATTGAAAAACTTGCTAATCAAACAATGGTGAGCTTAACTTTACGACAAAAAGGTATTCCTAATGGTTTTTTGATTGCTACTATTTCTAATCTTATTGTTGAATTAATTTTTTCTAAAATATCACATCGTTGTTTTATATTACCAGCAGAACGTACTGCTATCAATTTATTTTATAAAGAATTATCTAGTATTCGCAATCAACTTTTACATCATGCTCAAAAAGATAATATTAATCCAATGGAAGTATTGCAAGATATTATTAAATCTCGTTATGCTGAACCAATATCTGATTACATTGAATTCTTAAATAACAAGGATGTACTTAAAAGAAATAAAAGTGAATTTACTACAATATCTCAGGATATACAGAAGCAAATTCTAAAGGGTAAATATAAAATTGATCGTGATGGTGATATTTATTTTTTACCTTATCGTAGTGGTAATAAAGAATTACCTTTGCATTTTACCTCATCTACTATTAAAAGTTTATTTGGTTTAGTTTTTTATCTTAATCATATGGCACACAAAAATGATTGCTTAATGATTGATGAACCAGAGTTAAATTTACATTTAGATAATCAACGTATTCTTGCCAGAATTTTGGTACAGTTAGTCAATGCTGGATTAAAAATTGTTGTTAGTACTCATAGTTCTCATTTTGTTCGTGAACTAAATAATTTAATCATGTTAAATCAATCATTTTCTAAAAAAACAGAGTTAACAAAATTGTATGGCTATGCTGAAGAAGATAAATTAGATAGTAATAGTGTATCAGCATATCTATTTGACAAGCAAAAAATTATTCCTATGGAAATAGAACCAAATGAAGGTATCATTGCTAAAACTTTTGATGAAGTTATTAGTAAGCTAAACCAATCTTCTAATGATATTTACTATGCTATACAAGAAGAATTAGAAGATGAAACAGACGACTGATAAAAAATCTTTAATTGAATTATTACATGATTTAATTGTTGACGATCTTCATTTAGATACAACAAAAGGTGTGATACATATAACAGAAAAACAAGAACAAGCAACTTGTAAATGTGTAGATTTTAAATTAAAGCAATCTATACCTTGTTTTTGTTTTACCATTGATAAGCAAAGAGAGAAAGATAAAGGCGATCCTATTTTTCCATTTTTTAATCCTGAAATATCAGGTATATGCAGTAAAAATGATGCTATTTTAATTTGTCAAAAACGACAAAAAATCTATATTTTTTTAATTGAATTAAAGTCTAAAAATAAAAATAACTATTTAAAACAACTTAAATCAGCACAGATTTTTATTCGGTTTATTCTTGAACGTATTGAATTATATGATTTGTGTAAAGATAATCTAAAAAATTTAGAATTTCGTGAAATTTTATTTTCTTGTAAACGAACGCCTAATGAAGGAATAACAAAACATCAAAAAGTTGAATTTATTGATAAGAAAGGATTGCTAGTTACTTATCAAGAGTGTAATAAAAGTTATAACTTAAATGCATTTCTTTACTAGTATCAAAGTTCTACCTTGGCATTCATTCCAAATGGCTCTGCCATTTAATCACACAATCAGTGGCAAAGTTTTGAGTTGTTTAAGGAATATGGTTGTGGTTAAATCGGTTGAAGGTGTGATGTAGGTTTTTGGGGTGGATGCTTTGGTGTCCGCCTATAACTATAGTAGATTGAATATGTGGAGAAATCATGTTTAATAGTATTAGGCAAAAAACTATTGTAAAACAAGAAGGAAGAATTGAAGTTTTATCTCCTGAATTACCAATTGGTGCAACAGTGGAAGTTGTCGTGTTAATTGAACCATCAGTACCAAATTTTTCTATAACAGACAAAAAATGGCTTGAATCAGTTAAACCAGTGAAAGTTGATTTTTCTCTTACTGAAGAATGGCTTGAACAAGCTAAATGTGAAGGACGTGAATAATGATTCCAGTTGATGCTAACGTATTGGCTTATTATTTTATTGAAAGCCCATTTACCAAATTAGCACGTCAAATTTTTATAAAAGATAAAGAATGGATTATGCCATCTTTATGGAAACATGAATTTATTAGTATTTTATTAAAAATAGTTAGACAAGGTTCTC
>JAUCGN010000001.1 GCA_030378125.1 Thiotrichales bacterium HSG1
TAGCATACCTAGTATAAAATGGCTATAATTAAATAGGTTAAATATTTGTTTATATTGCATTTACATATAATCACTTTATACTAGTTTAGCTATAGAATAAAAAGTTTACCAATATTTAAATTTAGACTAAATTTACCACCTTGATATTATTCCCCATAAAAATTAAGTTTGTGACTAAAACTATACATGATAGTTATCTAACATAGTTGTAACATAAAAATATAAAGTAATTCAATACTTTAAAATAAATTTCTTAAACTATATCTACCATTGCCCAAATTCAAACGAGTTAGCTTTGTACTTTTCAAACATAATTTACATCCTCATTTTGAATAATTATATAGATAAAACAAAGGACTTGGTAATATTCATACTATTAGTACTACTCAAATCCGACATGTGCGTAATAATATAATGAAAGCTATAAACAGAGAAAGTAAAATCACCAATTTATATAACATATTGTGTTACATTGAATATAAGCACTTTCCAACTGAGCTTATTCAAGTGCTATAATATAACCAAAAAATGAATGTAAATATTATGCAATTACCTCCAGAACAAGAATTATTCACTCCATTAGCTAAATTTTTAGAATCTGATTCAAAATCATTGTTGAAACAGGTTAATTTACAACAACATCCAGAACGGATAACGGCTAATACGGTTAAGTTACCTAATAGTATTTTTAACTTACAACGGGCTTTGTCAGAAACTAAAAAATCTGATATTGAGCTAATTAAAAACTATGTGAGTTAGATTGGAAAATTGTGTTAGATATTGTTTTAACTAGCAGTTTTCCTACAACTTCTTTTGTGATTATATTTTTAAGCAAGGTGATTAAATCAGTAAAAATTGAAGTAACAGAAACTGATGCTTTAGTTTTATATACCTTATATTATATTGGTGAAAGTGGTTTACCGGGTCGAGCTATTTTATTGGAAAATTTCCATAAATCTAAATTGCTCAAGGATGTTGATGCTGATAAATTGCAACAGAGTTTGCAGAATTTAGTAGAATTAAAATGTATTCGATTAGAAACTGATAGAGTTATTTTAACCGAGCAGATTGTGTTTAATAAGGTTTATGATTGATAAAAAACAGACCAAACCAGACCTTCCAGGTTTCCAAAACCTGGAAGGTCTTAAAATCGAGAATCAACATGACAGACATACACAAAGAACCAGATTACCTTGAGATTCCTGATGATTTATTGGAGCAGAAACCAAATTTAAAGCATTTGGCTAATGAATTGACACGGGCTTATGCTGCTAGGGATAAATTGGTGACTGAAGATGATTTGCAGGCAATGGGGCAGGCTTTATGGTCGGGGGAAATAACTCCACCACAAGATAAAATTCGACCGGTGATTATTGCTAGTAATAAGGCGGAAATTCAGGCGTTGCCGTGGGAATGTTTGTATCATCCAGATTATAAATTTTTGGCTAAGGAATTGGGTTTTACTCTATCTCGTTGTTTGCCAGCAATAAAAACTGAGACTAATTTAACTGCTGGGCCATTGCGAGTATTATTGTTTTCTTCATTGCCGGATGATGTATCACGGTTGGACATTGAGGAGGAACAGGCTCAGGTTTTAATTGCGTTGAATGAATGGGTGCAACAAGGCTGGGTGAAATTGGATGTGTTGGATGATGGCCGTTATCAAACTTTGGTAGATAAATTACAGGAAAATCAATATCATTTGGTGTTTTTGAGTGGGCATGGTCAATATAATGCCGAACAGAAATATGGGGTGTTTTATTTTGAAGATCAGCAGGGTAAAGCAGAGCCAGTTGTAGATAGTGAGTTAGCTAAGGCATTTATTGGGCGAGGAGTGCAATGTGTGGTGTTGTCGGCTTGTGAATCAGCGAAGGCTACGACTGGTTTGGCTCAGGCTTTGGTGCAGCAGGGGATAACGCATGTGGTCGGGATGCGGGAATCTATTTTGGATAAGGCTGGAATTGCATTTGCGAAGAGTTTTTGTGGCAGGATTGGTCGTAAGGAGCGAGTTGATATTGCGGTGCAAGCGGCTAGGCGAGCTATATTAACTGGGGTTAAGGATACTGTTACTTTACGGGATTTAAACAAGGATTTGTCTCATTCGGCTGAGTTGAGCCAAAATCAATGGTGTTTGCCGTTGTTGTTTAGTCAAGATTTAACTGCTCCGTTGGTGGATTGGGATTTTACGCCCCAGCCAGTGAATGTTGAATATAAATTGCGGAATATTTGGGAAGGAATTCCAGATTTTGCGACTGAGCGTTTTATTGGTCGGCGGTCGGAGTTGCGAGAGTTGGGCAGTCGGTTTGTGCATGGTTCGCAAGCTCAATTGTTAATTACGGGTCCGGGTGGACAGGGTAAAACTGCGTTAGCAACTCGGTTAGCTCAACGGTTGGAGCATGATGGTTATACGGTGGTGACTTATGTGGCGAAACCAGAAAATAGTTGGCAAAGCTTTCTTTTTAAATTAAAAACCAAAGTTTTAACTGGGGAATTTAAGGAGGAATTTAAGCAGAATCGGGAATTTTGTGAGACTCCAGAGCAGGAAGCCGAAGTTTTATTAGATTTATTATTACGCCAAACTAAAGGCAAGGTGTTATTTTTCTTTGATAATTTAGAGTCAATTCAGGATGCGAATAGTAGAGAATTAAACCATTCGGTATTGAATATTTGGCTAACGGAAATAACTCGTGCAGGTAGCAAGTTATTGTTGACTTCTCGGTATAGGTTGCCGGGTTGGGATGGTGAACGGCATCATGCGTTACAAAAGGCTAATTTCTTTGATTTTACGTACTATTTACAACGGCAAAATTTGGCTTTGGAGCATGATTTACAGCGTTTATATCAAGATTTAAATGGTAATTTTCGAGGGGTGATATTCTTTTTAACCGCTCAAGCAAAAAATCCAGAGTTTAAGCAGAGTTTGCAGCAAGCTCAACAGGATTTATATGTGGATATGGCGATTGCGGCTTTGTTTGAGTTGTTGACGGAAAGTGAACAGCAGTTGTTAGCTCGCTTGCCAGCTTATCAGTCGCCAGTGCCATTAGCTGGAATTGAGGCTTTGCAGTCACAGGCTTTGATTCAGAATTTGTTGGATTATTCGTTGTTGGAAGTGCAGCTTGATTTGTATTTAAATACTGAGATTTATCAAGTTTCATCTTTGGTTAAGGATTGGTTACAGCCGAATATTGGTAAGGAGGATTATGCGGAAGCAGCTCGGTATCAAAAGCAGTTGTTTTATACTGATAAGGATACTGTTGGTCAGGCTTTGGATGTGCATCAGGCGTTGTTGTTAGCGGAGGAAGTTGAAGAAGCACGGCGATTTGCGTTGGATGAAATTGTGTCTCGTTTTGATATGGCTGGCTTGTATCATGATATTTTGACTGATTGGTTACCTGATATTTTGCAGACAACGGATGAGAAGTTGAAAGGTGATGCTTTAAATAAAATTGGTGAAATTCGTTTTTACATAGGAGATTACAATACAGCTCTATCCTATTTGGAACAATCTCTTTTGATAACACGTGAAATTGGTGATAAACAAGGCGAGGGAACTGCCCTCAATAATATTTCCCAAATCTATGATGCAAGAGGCGACTATAATACAACACTATCTTATTTGAAACAATCGCTTTTGATAAGACGTGAAATTGGTGATAAAAAAGGTGAGGGAACTACTTCATCCAATATTGGCAGTATTTATTATTCAAGAAGTGATTACGACAAAGCACTGGAATATTTTGAACAAACAATAACAATATTTCGTGAAATTGGTGATAAAGCAAGTGAAGGAACTATCCTCAATAATATTTCTGCCATATTTCAAGCCAAAGGAGACTATGACAAAGCACTATCTTATTTGGAACAATCGTTGACAATAGTACGTGAAATTGGTGATAAAAAAGTTGAGGGAACTATCCTCAATAATTTTTCCCAAATATTTCAAGCTAAAGGCGACTATGATATAGCCCTATCCTATCTGGAACAGTCGCTGGCAATAGTACGTGAAATTGGTGATAAACAAGGTGAGGGAAGAATTCTCAATAATATTTTTCTAATATTTCAAGCTAAAGGAGACTATGATACAGCACTATCTTATTTGGAACAATCGTTGACAATAGTACGTGAAATTGGTGATAAACAGAGTGAGGGAACTATCCTCAATAATTTTTCTCAAATATTTCAAGCCAAAGGAGACTATGATATAGCCCTATCTTATTTGGAACAATCGTTGACAATAGTACGTGAAATTGGTGATAAAAAAGTTGAGGGAGTTATCCTCAACAATATTTTTCTAACATTTCAAGCCAAAGGAGACTACGACACAGCACTGTCTTATTTGGAACAATCGTTGACAATAGTACGTGAAATTGGTGATACCAGTGGTTTATGTAATGCTTTATTTAATATTGCCCATATCCACCTAGCCAAACAAGAACCAGAACAAGCCAGAGAAAAATTCGTCCAAGCCTATAAAATAGCCTCTGAAATTGGTTTACATCAAGTCCTCCAAGCCCTAGAACAACTTGCTAATGATGGGGGAAAAGATGGATTAAACTTTTGGAAGGAAATGGCGGGGAAAATGTAGAGTTTTGAACAGGATTGTGCAGGATTAAAGGATAGACAGGATTTTAAAATCGCTTTTGATTTAATCTTGTCCATCTTTATAATCCTGCATAATCCTGTTCAAACATTTAATATCGTTCATATCCAACTCGCCAACGATTCGGGAAAAGATGGATTAAACTATTGGCAGGAGATGGCGGAGAAAATGTAGAGTTTTGAACAAGATTGTGCAGGATTAAAGGATAGACAGGATTTTAAAATCGCTTTTGATTTAATCTTGTCCATCTTTATAATCCTGCATAATCCTGTTCAAACATTTAATATCGTTCATATCCAACTCGCCAACGATTCGGGACAAGATGGATTAAACTTTTGGCAGGAGATGGCGGGGAGAATGTAGGGTTATGCTTCGTTAACCTAATCTACATTAATTCATTTATTATTATGAAAAAAACTCAACATATTCAAAAACTGGTAGTCCTGCAATGTACAGTGATAAACCTATTAATATTTGATATTTAACAGTTTTTTTAGAATAAATACTATTCTGTGCAGGACTGCCAATATCTTATCAAACAAGATTTACCTATCCCTAATTTTCATTTTAACTTACCAAATAATTGCTTTATTTATCATTAGATTCTCTTACAGTTAATATACTGTCCACCAGAGGAATAAACTTATCATTTTCTATTTGTTTATAGGCAATCTCTAACTGCAATTTATCTATAGAAGTCAATTTCGAAAGTTCGTCATTGTCAATTTTTTCATCATCATAGGACATTTTAAATGAAAAAACGTCGTAAATACCTATATCATTCAAGTTAGTTACTTTGTTACCGAAGATTAACGTAAGCTTCGCACTCCCTATCCATTTAGCTATTGTTTCAGGGTTAAATGGTGTTATTATCAATAGCTCTACATAATCATAAACAGCTAAGTTTTGTACGTTGTCTATACCGAGTTCTTTAAGTCTCGAACAATGCAATAAGCTAAGACCTTCTATCATAGACAAGGGTAAGTTTTTTGCTGAATTATCATTTTTTTGGCCAAAACCTGGTATTTTTGAAATCTTATCATCAATATATATAAAACCTCTTTCGGGAAAAGCACCAACCATAAAAAAAACAGCAGGAGCTAACGCAGACACAGAAAATTTATCAAAAATAAATCTGATCAAAAGAGCAAGACTAACTGCATACACAATGCGAATTACTATATCATAATAGACTCTCGGGTATAAATCGAAATAAACATATCTTCTAAAGATACTTTGTAATCCAAAAATATATGCACCTAAGAATGACCAAGCTATGGCGCTTAAACTAATTGCGGTTTGATATGAAATATTTTCAGGATGACTTGATGCAAAGCCGTTACCCAACATAAATGGTGTGTTTCCACTTTCACCTACTAAAAATGTTGTGTATAGTCCTCCTGATATTACAATGGTAGAAAGAATAACTGGGATAATATAATCATAAATGGAACGGTTATCTACAATATCTATATTATGCATTGAAAATTGGTTTAAATATTTCTCTTGTGCAACTTTACTTATTTTTTGAATTTTCTCTTTTTTTATTTTGTGTTGAATTAATATATATGATATTGCTGAAAGAGGGACAATAAGATAAAGAGGTGATAGATAAAACATACTTATAAAATCAAATTTATCCATAACTATTTCCATTTTTTACTGTTTTAATGATGTTTAAATAACACATATTCTTGAGCTACTGGTTATTCTAACATCAAAGATATGATTAGTTTGTAGAGCATACGAGCAACAGCATCATAACATAATTCAGGAATTATTCCCAATTAGACATGTTTTGGTGATGGTGATAAAACAGTTAGGTAATCCTAAAATTATGTAGCGGTAAATTTTTCAAGTTTATAGAACTACTCTATTCAGGATTACCCAAAGTTAATATTACAAAAACTACCCTCGAATACCACGCCGATTTTGCTTATTTTGACCATGTGCTAAGGCATCTCGTAATAACTTAGCTGGTTGATAATTATCAAGAGGAGCAACTTGTTGATAAGCCTCAAAAATCCATCTACCGTTATTTTGTTTAGCTAACCATGTTGCTTGTAAGGTACGGCGAACTTCAATCGGTAATTTACTGTTCAAAGTAGTATTATTAACCGGCATTGTAGTCAATTCCACTACTTTAAATCCACCCATAAATGACTGGCCTTTGCTATCTAACACTTTTATACGGTAAGAAGAATTTGCATCAAACTTAACGGTATCCATTTTAACCATTGTAGTGGAACTACTCTTACTAGCTAAAGAATCAAATCGCTTATGAACCTCTACCGTATAGGGAGTTTGTCCACCACCCCATTGCAAATATAAAGTTCTATCTTTGGCAATTAGGGAGACCGGTTCCTCAATATTACTCAATAATGGCATATCTATGGTATTTGAACTACCTGATACGGCAAGTTTTTGAGTAAGTTTATGCCAATCACCAAAACGTTCTTTCATCCAAATCCATAATTCATTTGCTGAAACTGGTACTTGAGCATCTTCAGTAATCGTAAAAGGAGAATTTTTCTGTTCAACTTTAACTACTTTTTCACCACCATTTAGGTATAACTCAATAAAACTTTGACTAGTATTGACGGAAACAATATCTCCGACTTGCAGAACAGTAAAAACTGCTGTTGGTATAGTTTCAGTACTTCTTTTAATGAGATAACTATCTGGATCACCATTAAAATCATTAATCCAACCAGCATCTGCCGCTACCAAGTTAACACTCCACAAAATAAATAATAATATTCCAAATATTCTCATAATCTTTAAGTCTCGTTTAATGTTAATTTCCCACCTAATATTTAAAAACACAATTAACCACCTCTAAAAATATAGCACATTTTCTACATTAAAACTATGTTAGAATGTTAGCTATTCGTGTATCGTAATATCAGTACTACCGCCATTCAAATTAAAAAGTTGGTACTCCTAAATAATGTAGTGATTACCTCAAAAAACCCTAAGTTTCAAAAACCTATTAGGTTTACCACTTAGTTTAGGACCACCAAAAAGTTTAGTTTTTAAGGTAAAAAGTGATTTATGATGCACTTGTCTGTTTAAATAATTATAACTAGAAATTTTTAAGGTAACTTTATTTATATTACTTGATTTTATTAAATTTGCGGAAAATCTGAGTTTATGACCTACAATGTCTTCACAAGATCAAAAATGGATGTATCACGCCTTAAAACTTGCCAATAATGGGGAAGTTCCGGTTGGTGCCGTTATAGTACAAAATGAGATTTGTATTGCCGAAGCATGGAATCAACCAATTGCCAATTGTGATCCAACTGCTCATGCTGAAATAATTGCTTTACGACAGGCAGCTAAACAGGTTAATAATTATCGATTAGTTAATGCAACCTTATATGTTACGCTTGAACCTTGTACCATGTGTGCAGGAGCAATTATTCAGGCTCGGATTAAACGAGTTGTATTTGGTGCTTATGATGAGAAAGCTGGAGCGGCTGGTAGTCGTTTTGATATTTTGCGAGATACTCGGCATAATCATCAAGTGGAATGTATAAGTGGAGTTCTTGTAGATGAATGTAAACAATCTTTGAGTGATTTTTTTGTGCAACAACGTTTAAAAACTTAGTTGGTAATGAATTTCGTGACGTACCAGCGTCATGTATAGATTAAGAGACGCTAGTGCGTTTTGACTGAAATTCCATTCAAGCGAGTGAGAACTAGATAATATACTGTTGTTTTTTCTGCATGACAGTACTATCTTCAAGAAACCTTCCAGTTAGTATTTCATTCATCTTGGTTTGTGTTACGGTAAATGTTACTACCTTGTTTTTTAAATTCTTCTGCTTTATCTTTCAAACCAGCCTCTATAGCAATATTAACATTGTCAATATCATTTTGTTCGGCATAATCTCGAACATCTTGAGTAATTTTCATAGCACAAAAATGGGGACCACACATGGAACAAAAATGAGCTTGTTTAGCAGAATCTTTGGGTAAAGTCTCATCATGAAATTCTTGAGCTTTTAATGGGTCCAGACCCAAATTAAACTGATCTTGCCAACGAAATTCAAATCTAGCTTTGGAAATAGCATTATCACGATATTGAGCTCCGGGATGTCCTTTGGCTAAATCTGCTGCATGGGCCGCAATTTTGTAAGCGATAATACCTTCTCGCACATCATGCTTATCAGGTAAACCCAAATGTTCTTTTGGTGTTACATAACATAACATGGCACAGCCATACCAACCTATCATAGCTGCTCCAATGCTAGAAGAAATATGATCGTAGCCGGGAGATATGTCTGTTACTAATGGTCCTAAAGTATAAAAAGGAGCCTCTCCACAATCTTGCAACTGCTTATCCATGTTTTCCTTAATCATGTGCATTGGTACATGACCCGGACCCTCGATCATAGTTTGTACATCATGTTGCCAAGCAATTTTTGTCAGTTCTCCTAAAGTTTCTAACTCGGCAAATTGAGCGGCATCATTGGCATCAGCGAGAGAACCGGGTCGCAATCCGTCTCCCAAAGAAAAAGCTACATCATATGCTTTCATAATTTCACAAATTTCTGCAAAATGAGTATATAAAAAGCTTTCTTTATGGTAAGTTAAACACCATTTCGCCATAATAGAACCACCCCGTGAAACTATACCAGTGAGACGTTTAGCAGTCAAAGGAACATAAGCCAATCGCACCCCAGCATGAATAGTGAAATAGTCCACTCCTTGTTCTGCTTGCTCAATTAAAGTGTCACGAAATAGCTCCCAAGTTAAAGCAGCCGGATTGCCGTCAACTTTTTCCAAAGCTTGATAGATAGGAACCGTACCGATTGGCACTGGAGAATTGCGTAAAATCCATTCTCTGGTTTCATGGATATTTTTACCAGTGGATAGGTCCATCACCGTGTCTCCACCCCAACGAATTGACCAAACCATCTTTTCAACTTCTTCTTCAATGGAGGAATTGGTGGCAGAGTTACCAATATTAGCGTTAATTTTTACCAAGAAATTGCGTCCAATTATCATTGGTTCTACTTCTGGATGGTTAATGTTAGCTGGAATGATAGCTCTACCACGAGCAATCTCATCTCTTACAAATTCAGGGGTGATAATTTCAGGAATTTCTGCCCCAAAAGATTCACCTTTATGCTGAAAATTCATGCTTTTATCTTGTAAAATCTGATTTTCACGAATAGCAACAAATTCCATTTCAGGAGTAATAATCCCCTTGCGAGCATAGTGCATTTGGCTAACATTTTGTCCATCTTTGGCTCGTCGAGGTTGCTTTAAATTAGGAAAACGTAAGTTTTTTAAGTTTAAATCAGCTTGACGATCTTGACCATATTGAGAACTAACTGTTGGTAAAGTTTTAGTATCGTTACGTTCTTCTATCCAAGCAGTGCGTATATCTGGAATTCCATGTCGTACATTTATACTTATATTTGGATCGGTATAGGGACCTGACGGATCGTATACCGCCACTGGGGGATTTTTATCTGATAAGTTTATTTCCCGCATCGGAACTTTAATATTGGTTTGAGAACCGATTGAGTAAATCTTTTTAGAGTTTGGAAAAGGTTGGGTAGAAATTGAATCAAGTTGGTGGTTTAAATTTGTACTCATTATAGTGATGTAGTTGGGGATTTTATTGTTTTAAGGTAATAAATTAAATATATTGACTGCTTAATTATTAAAATTTAACGAATTTTTGTATAGTTTGAAGGCCATATTATTCCATAATTTCTATGCATTCCTGTATCATCTTTTTACGATTTAATTCCAAGCCAATCATTCTATCAGAAAATCTCCTACTTTTTCAAGTTTTTTTAAGATTTACGCAGATACTCCAGCTACATACAGATTTGAACATTAAATTCTATGTGTTATAATTGGTTGGATTTACAGTGAACTTGTTCTGAATATTTACTTAACTTATTAATAAATAATAATTTTATATATGTTAGGTGAAAATTGTTGATTATTTCATACAAATGGTGAAATTATGTATAAATTGTTTAAATTCAATATTTTGTTGATTACCATAGGTATATTAACGTCTTGTGCTGATATGCCTCTAAAGAATTTTACCCCTGAAGTTAGCTTGAAAGGTTTTGAATTAGTTAATTTAGGTATTTTGAAACAGGATTATCGGCTCAAATTACAACTCAAAAATCCAAATCCAATCCCAATTCCCATAACTGGTTTAAATTATAAGTTAGAACTTAACGGTCAAGAATTTAGTAGTGGTGATAGTGATAAATCTATTACTATTCCAGCCAATGGAGAAGAATTTTTAGAAATTGATGTGTCCAGTAATTTACTGAGTACAATTGACCAATTTAAGGATATAAAGAGTTTGATTAGTAAAAAATTTGAGTATAGTCTATCGGGTGGTATAAATGTAATAGATGGGGCAGCAATTCCTTTTAATCATAAGGGAGATGTTTCTTTGTTGAGAAATTAAATCTCTTGGAGTCTAAGAGTCTAAATCTTTAAACGTTCTGATTTTTGTACAGGACATTTTTTTGTCAGAATCAAAATTTTCAGGATTTAAGAATTAACAGGATTTTTTATAATTATGATATTACAAATATTTTGTCCTGAAAATCTTTTAATCTTGTAAATCCTGATTTAGACGATTAAATATTATTTAAATTAATAGCTTACAAAAAACATCCTGTACAAAAAGTTTATCTGTTTTTAGGAGTACTATGTTTTGAACTTTTAAGTAATAACGGTTTATAAAAGGAGATAAATACAATGTATTTTAATGCTTTATCAGGAATATTGATAACTATTTTACTGTTAAATGTGGCAGTCGCCGATGATTGGAAGGAAAAACGTTTATTTGATTCCCAAGGAAAGTTAGTTACAACTGAATATTATGAATGCGTTAAGACTTCAGGAGCATCAGCAACATATATGCGACCTGATATATGTTACCAAAATAAAGATGACATAAACTTGTCTGAAGATGACATAAATTTGCCTGGTGACATAATGTTTTCTTTTGGCAAATCAGTTTTGACTCCATTCGCTGAAAATGTTCTGAAAAATATCATTGCTCAAATTGATATGTATGCTCTACAAAACTTAGTAGTAATTGGTCATACGGATAATATTGGTTCAGAACAATACAATCAAAAATTATCTACCCAGCGGGCTGCAAATGTGGCCAATTATTTGGTGAACTCAGGAATACCAATACATAAACTCAGATATTATGGTGTTGGAGAACGAGAACCAATTGCATCAAATACTACCGATGTTGGGCGGAATAAAAATCGTAGAGTCACGATTAAAATTTTACCATGATAATTTTCTCTGTTTAGTTTTCTGACTTTTGTGGGACTATGGTTTCTGAAACTAACTTTTGTGGTTTATAAGTAAATTTTAGCAAATATAAAATAATAACAGCTAATGTAAATAACACTTTACCAATTGTTGAATTGTACTCATGCCAACTGAAAGAAATAACGGATAAAGTCAATGATACCGATATTATTAGTGCCAATAACCAACCCCGAAAATCATTTGGATTCAACAAAGAAGGTGAAGCTACCCATAATATATGAAATATAATATAAATACCTATAAATATCAGCAAAATACTTTCTAAACGTGGTTGAATACCAGTAGTAAATAGAGATGTTCTGGCATTTCTAAACATTCGTTCTTTAGTAAATATTCCATATTCAAACAGTTCTATGCTACCACCATTTGCAGTTATATAAGGACCAAGCTGTGAACCTTGTTTGGCTATTATACTGATATTTTCAGGTAGCACTGCCATAAAACTTAATTTCAAATCACCTATTTTTGGTTGTTTGAAGTCTCTTCCTATGTAGTAACTACCCGCAGTAAAATGAATTTTTTTATTGGGAAATAACTTCCTTAGGTTTTCTTGTTCTTGCCATAAACCTTGCATTGGTAGCTCTTGGTAATGGTCCATCTTTTTGACCAACAAATTAGGAACAATAAAATCTCCTAATATCACCTGTTTCGCAGTCATAACCTTGCTAGTAAAAGGTAAGTTCGGGTTTTTATGTTGGTTAGGATTGGCAAATTTTTTAGAGTTAATAAATTGCTTTGACCAAACCTTTTTATAATTACTATCATCATCTTCCTGCCATTGGTACATCTGCACTATACGATGTAACTTTATAACATTAACTACTTCGATTTTAAATAATTTATCCACTATGATTTCATCCACAGTAGTTTCACCAACAATATGAATTAATTTATTGTCATTATTCACATCAATTTGGTCAACATCAACTGAAGTAACATTATTTTTTCCATCAGTTAAAGTTTTAGCATGACGAGTAGCATCTTGCTCATAAAGGGCTAAATTTGTAATCGTACTTATGCAAAACCACAAACCAAAAAATAATCCCATAATGGTTAGCAACAAAGCCACCATTCGAGACTGTTGTAAACGCTGAAAAAAATTAGTAGTTATTTTAGCCATTTATATTAATACCTTGGTAAAAGCTCCATAAAATTGTATATTTCCAAACTTAAATTAAGGATCGACTTGATATGCTATAATCAAATATATGGATGATTCTCAATTATTACGTTATAGTCGTCAAATAATGCTACCTCAAGTTGGGATTGAAGGTCAAGAACGTTTGAATAATTCTAAAGCACTTATCATTGGATTAGGTGGTTTAGGTTCACCGGTCGCAATGTATTTGGCTGCAGCTGGTATTGGACATTTGAGGTTATGTGATTTTGATGTGGTTGATTTATCTAATCTACAACGCCAAATTATTCACAATAATGATGATATTGGTAAACTTAAAGTAGAATCTGCTCGTGACAGTTTATTGGCGTTAAATCCATCTATTGAGGTCATACCAATTGCTAAACGCTTGGACAATGAAGAATTAATAACTCAGGTAAAACAGGTAGATGTAGTATTAGATTGCAGCGATAATTTACCAACCAGATTTGCCATTAACTCTGCTTGTGTAAAAACTCAAATTCCTCTAATATCCGGGGCTGCAATAAGGACAGAAGGCCAGATAACAGTCTTCTTAAATGATGCTTATAGCCCTTGTTATCGTTGTTTGTACCCAAATGATACTAATTTAGAAGAAACATGTGTACAAACTGGCATTTTGGCCCCTATGGTTGGTCTAATTGGCAGTGTACAAGCTTTGGAAGCGATGAAAGTAATCATGGGAATCGGAAAGACATTAGTAGGAAAATCATTGTTAATTGACGGTTTAAGCATGGAAATTAACCAATTAAAATTAACCAAAAATTCAGCTTGCCCAATATGTTGTTAAATACAATATTATGAATAATATACATATTTTAGTGGCTGATGATTCAGCATTGATTCGTGATATATTGAGACAAGCATTACAAAAATATGGTTATATTGTAACATTAGTTAAAAATGGCCAACAGGCAATAAATTATTTTATTACTCACAACCCAGATTTAATCTTAATGGATGCAGATATGCCAATTCTTGATGGTATTTCAGCTTGTACCCAAATCAAAAAGTTACCAGCCGCTAAACACACACCTATAATAATGATTACGGCTTTTGTCGAGTCCAAAAAAATTGATAGTGCTTTTGCAGCGGGAGTTACTGATTATATAACCAAACCAGTAAATTTGGGAGTATTACGAAATCGAATTCATTATATTTTGCAGGCTAAACAAGCTGAGGGTGCCTTATTCGCAGAAAAAGAAAAAGCCCTAATCACTTTGTCTTCAATAGGGGATGGAGTAATAACTACAGATGCAGAAGGAAAAATAGAATTTTTAAATCCAGTTGCAACTAAACTCACTGGTTGGAAGACCAAAGATGCTCAAGGGTTACCCTTAAATCAAGTTTTGCATTTGAAAGATGAAAAAGATAATCAGTCAATTAAATTTCCATTGCATCGTTGTTTAAATGAAGGGAAAACTATAGTTAAATTAAAGAATTATTGTACCATCTTAGAACATCGTGGGGGAAAGAAAAAATTTGCGGTAAGTGATTCCGCAGCTCCAATTAAAGATCGGAATGGAAAGATTATTGGAGTAGTACTGGTATTTTCAGATATGACTAAAAATCGTGAAATGACTAATACTCTTGCTTACAAGGCTTCTCATGATTCTTTGACTGGTTTATATAATCGTAATGAGTTTAAAATTCACTTAGAAAATATAATTCAAAACTCAGAATTGCAAAAACAAGAACATGTTTTATTATTCATGGATTTAGACAATTTTAAAATTGTTAATGATACTTGTGGACATGAAGCCGGAGACCAATTGTTGAAAGAAGTATCCTTATTGTTAAAACAAAAAGTTACTGAAAATAAACATTTTTTTTCCAAGTTTGTGTTAGCAAGATTGGGTGGTGATGAATTTGGCTTATTGTTAGAACGTTGTTCAACTAAAGTAGCGTTAGATGTAGCTAATGAATTATGTAAAAGCATTAAAAATATCAAATTTTTGTGGAATACCATTAATCATGATAAAAATGTCTTCACTATTGGAGTTAGCATTGGTTTATTAGCAATTAATGGTCAAATTATTCATCCTAAAAATGCTTTAGCAATGGCTGATTCTGCCTGTTATGCAGCAAAAAATAATGGTCGTAATAATGTTTATGTTTACCAAAAAGATAAGAAAAAACCTGATGATAAAAACATTCATTGGGTTTCCTTAATTAACGATAGCTTAGAAAGATATGATGGTTTTTCACTATTTTATCAACCAATTGTATCTTTACAACAACAACATAATTTTACCAATTGTTATGAAGTTTTATTACGAATGAACGATCCAGAAGGCAACAATATAATTCTACCAGGAGCTTTCTTATCAGCAGCAGTTCGTTATAACTTAATGTCTTCATTGGACCAATGGGTAATAAAAACTTTATTTAAGTGGTTAAAAAACAACCCTAATCACCTAAAACAACTAAATTTTTGCACAATAAATATCTCTAATTATTCTTTAAATGAAGATTTTTTAAATTTACTCATAAAAAATATTAAATCTAGTAAAATTCCACCACAAAAATTATGTTTTGAATTTAGTGAAACCACCAGTATGAGTAATTTTAGTGAAGTTTTTAGTTTTATGACTAATTTGAAAAAACTTGGTTGTCGATTAGCATTGGATAATTTTGGGACTGGTATGGCTTCCTTCAACTATCTTAAAAGATTACCGTTGGATTTATTAAAAATAGACGGAGTTTGGATTAAGAAACTAGTGAATGGTGAGGTCGATTACGCCATAATTAAGTCTATCAATGAAGTTGCTCATTTGATGAAATTGCAAACTATCGCAGAATATGTCGAAAATCAAGAAATTCTCAATAAATTGTATGAAATTAAAATTGATTATGCCCAAGGTTACTGGATTAAAGTCCCACAACCTCTGAAAGATATCATCTAATTGAAAATTATTCTGTTATTTTGGATAATCTGCTTTATACAACCCTTTACCTGAAATACTAAAAAGATATTTTATTATGAAATATTTGCTGGTTTTACTGTTCTTATATCAGAATTGCTTTGCTCAAGATTGGTGGATAGTCCCAAAGATTTTTGTTGCTTCAAGAACTTTTGAATACTCAGTTTACAATGGCAACATTAAAGGAAATATTCGTTCGGTGGGGGGAGGCATAACTGGAATTTACAAAAATTTCTATGTGGATTTATTTAGCGAAAGAAATGTTGATACTAACGAAGAATCTATTATTGGTGGTTTGCGTGATACTATTGAATTCGAACGTACTGATTTAACAGCAGCTTTTGGCTATGCTATTGATGAATCTATGAGTGTATTCACCGGCTATAAATATGGTAAATCAACTTTAACAGAATTAAATTTTTCTCCTTTTGCTGGAGCTAAAACTAGTTTGGAAGGTAAAGGTTTTTTCATAGGTGTGGGTAGCGGTTGGAAGGTTAAAGATTGGGGAATGTTTTCATTCAGTGCTGCGTATGCCAAATTACAAGCTAGTTATGATTCATTTGACATTGGTTTAACAAAAGGCGATGCTGATGGAACTAGTCTAAGTATTAAATGGAAAGGTATCATTGCTACAAATTTATACTATCAATTAGCAGTAATTCGCCATGATTATTATTACGAGGACTTTAAAAAAATAAACTTCGATATTTCAGAACAAATTGTATCTTACCATCTTGGTATTTCCTATCAGTTTTAAGTATTTTCAAATGGATAGTGGATTTAGATTAATAATCATCGTTAGTCATAATTTTTCTCTACATCAGTTTTTTCCATTTGTATCACTATTCGATATAATAAGTTCGTTGTTATGAAAATATATGATTACATTAAATTATTTTTTTTACATTTATTGACATGTAAGTCCCAATAATAAATAATCTGAAAAGTTTTGCTTTACTTTCTTTAGAATGTTATACTTTCGCATGTGATTCTGTCATAATTTGTTTATTTTTTAAGTGATAATTTTTTACAATTTGTGCTTCTGTATTTATTATTTTGTGTCTTAAAACTATTAATTTTTTAAGATGTACTTTAAACAATCAAATATTAAAATTCTTTGCACTTAGGAATATTAATATGGAGGAATATTTCATGAAAAGAACGTTCATTATACTTGTTCTTTTAGTAATGGCGAGTACAGTTACTTCAGAAGAAGTAGATTTTTCTGCTGCTAATCTTCAACTAAATAATGGAGATACTGTAGTTTTTGACGGTGTTAGAGTTGATGGTTTTGGCTTTTCATCTAAGGATGATGCTCTAAAGTTGAAATTTAAATTTGATTTGGATTCCCTTAGCTTCAAGCTTGATACTTCTGATGTTGTGTACTACAAAGGGGTTGGTATTTTTGATGGTCAATGTATGGTTAATGATGCCCCTGTTACATCAGTCACTACCAATGAAGAAGAGCAAGAAATTGAAAGCAGGCAACCATTTTACACTGCTAATACTGACGCTACTTATAGAAAAAATAAAGAAAATTTTACTGTAGTTGCGGGTGGCTTAATAGAGGCTAGTAAGACTAATTATACATTTGCTGGTTCAAAAGAAAAACCCTTTATTGCTGAATTTGATTTACAACCCAATCAAGTTATGTCATGGCATATAAATCGACCTGGAAAAACTGTTGCTTATCAACTAATTGCTCCAGAAATTCAAAATGGGGAAGGTGTAATAGAACCGGGAGAAGTAATTGCTTCAGGTGAATTGGAAAAAGGAGATAAACTGTTGCTTGGACCAGTAAGGATTCTTAGGGCTGGTATATATAAACTTCAAATGAATATTGTGTCCAAAGATCAGAGTGCTTTATTCTTACTCAAAGTCTATAATGGTAATGGTGGTGAGTTAAAGACATTAATTAATAACACTCATCTAAGAGAATCATTTGAATTAAATACTGCAAGCTGTTCTAAATTCCAAGTTTCTCTAAACCGAGATGAAGTTTTAAAAGTACCTGCTCCTGGAAACAAGAATGTTAGTATTAAGTTAGTTAATAACAGAAGTAAAATTATTAGCCAAACCGATAGTAGCAATGGTGATTTGGTTTATAAGGAAACTGATAAAAATAATGATTACTATCTATTTATTTATAACAAAGCAGGTGAACGTGCTAACTATGGTGGTAGAATAAAGATTGTTCTTGACAAGCCTGAAGGAACTGAAAAATAAGGTAGTTAAAAGAATAATATACCAATCTGGATTGGGAGTTCACTGAAATTAATATTAGGATTTTCAAATTCTAAAACTTTGTGACTCCTGATTCAAATAGTAGAAAATAATACGGTATATTATTGATTGAAGTATTAATTGAAATTTTGGATAATCATTACAAATGGTTAACCTTAATTTAGGTTTTTAAAATATTGAAATTTTTTTGAATTATCTTTGATTTGGAAATACTAAACCTTAACTCCTAAACTTTTGATATTATTTTGGGCATCCAACACATATTTGACAGTTATTTTGGGAATGAAACAAAGTGGATTTCCCAAAATCCAAATTAAGCAATCGTCTCGGGAAATCAGTTTCAATCCATTCCCGAAACAACTGTTCACTAATTTTTATAAAATATGAAGGATACCTTATTTTGGTTTATTAGCTGGAGCGCTTCTTATGTTAGAAAATTATATGCCAATATTTCTTTTTATTGTCATAGGGTTAGTTATAGGTGTTATCGTACCAACTCTTGGCTTTCTATTAGGAACGCGGCAACCTGATTCTGAAAAAAATTCTCCTTATGAATGTGGATTTGAAGCTTTTGAAGATGCACGGATGAAATTTGATGTGCGATATTACTTAGTGGCTATCTTGTTTATTTTGTTTGATTTAGAAATTGCCTTTTTGTTTCCTTGGGCGGTGATTTTTAAGAGTGTTGGTTTATTTGAATTTGTTGCAATGATAATTTTCTTGGCAATATTGGTCATTGGTTTTGTTTATGAATGGAAAAAAGGAGCGTTAGAATGGGAGTAGAAGGATTGTTAGAAAAGGGCTTCATAACCACTAACGCAGATTCGCTCATCAACTGGGCCAGAACCGGTTCCATGTGGCCAATGACATTTGGTTTAGCCTGTTGTGCAATAGAAATGATGCATACTGGTGCATCACGTTATGATCTTGATCGTTTTGGAATTGTGTTTCGTCCCAGTCCTAGACAGTCAGATGTGATGATTGTAGCAGGAACCTTAACCAATAAAATGGCACCAGCCTTACGCAAAGTGTATGACCAAATGCCAAATCCACGTTGGGTAATTTCTATGGGGTCCTGTGCCAACGGTGGTGGTTATTATCATTATTCCTATTCAGTGGTTCGCGGTTGTGATAGAATTGTGCCTGTTGATATTTATATTCCTGGTTGTCCTCCAACTCCAGAAGCTTTGTTGTACGGAATATTACAATTACAACAAAAGATTAGACGTACTGATACCATTGCTCGTACTAGCTAAAAATTATTAGTTTATGAAGATAATACCTTATTTGGTAATCCTAAATTAAAGATGTCTTTAATAGAGCTTGTTAGGTACTCAGATACCTAACGGGTTGCCACTACATATCTCTACAATACTACGCAGAAATGAAGTTTTGAAATCCAAAATATTCAATAACTCATGTTTCCAAAAAAAATTATTACAAAATACACAAATGCTGTTTAAAAAATGGGTTATCAATTAGTCGACAGTTTTGGTCGCAAAATTACTTATGTACGCATGTCGGTTACTGATCGTTGTGACTTCCGATGCGTATATTGTATGGGTGAAAAAATGACCTTTTTACCCCATAAGAATGTATTAACTTTAGAAGAATTAGAATGGTTAGGTCGTGCCTTTATAGAATTAGGAGTAACTAAAATTCGTTTGACTGGAGGTGAACCTCTGATACGCACTAATATACTACAATTATTTCGAAATTTGGGTAAGTTAGATAATTTAGATGAATTAGTGTTAACTACTAATGGTTCTCAACTGGTGAGAATGGCACAACTACTGAAAGAAACTGGTTTAAAAAGAATCAATATTAGTCTTGACACTCTGAAACCAGAACGATTTCAAAGAATGACTAAAACCAATAAACTTGAAACTGTTTTGCAAGGTATCAGTGCTGCTATCCAAGCTAATTTTCAAAATATTAAACTAAATGCAGTGATTTTAAAAAATCGTAATCATGATGAAGTTGTTGATTTAGTTAAATTTGCAATTGAACGTGGTATAGATATTAGCTTTATTGAAGAAATGCCGTTGGGTACAATTGATAGCCATAATCGGGCTGAAGCTTTTTATTCTAGCAATCAGATTAGAAAGGATTTAAGAGCAGTTTTTAATTTAACAGTTTCTACGGAGATTACTGCTGGTCCTTCCAGATATTATAGAATTCCTAATACCAATACTAAGGTTGGTTTTATTTCCCCTCATAGCCATAATTTTTGCGATACTTGTAACCGAGTTAGAGTAACTACCGATGGTTACTTGTTGTTATGTTTAGGCAAAGAACATTCGATTAACTTACGAGATATTATTCGCCAAAATCCTAATGATTTAGAAGTGTTAAAACAAACTATTATTGATAGTATTGTTTATAAGCCTGAAGGTCATAATTTTAAGTTGGGTAGGGAATTACAAATTATGCGTTATATGAATGTGACTGGTGGGTAGATTTTATTGAATTTAGGAATCAGAATATTTATTAATTATACCTTCCAGAGTTTTGAAGACCTGATTTAGTTTAACAAATTGGGGGTATATAAGTTCTTATTCCTTAATTAACCAAAAACTATGTTTATAACTGGAACTGATACTGAAATTGGTAAAACTTGGTGTACTTTAGCGTTAATCCAATATTTTAAAAACCGAAATTTATCTGTTGCTGGTATGAAACCTATTGCTTCTGGATGTTATTATGGCAATAATGGTTTAAGAAATAGTGATGCCGAACAAATTTTAGCTTTGACTGGATTAGATATACCATATGATGTTGTGAATCCTTATTCATTTGAACCACCAATAGCTCCTCATATTGCAGCCGAACAAATTGGACAACATATTGATTTAGATAAAATAATAACTAATTATAAAAAATTGCAAACCCAAGCTGATATAGTGATAGTAGAAGGATTTGGAGGTTGGCGACTTCCTATTAATTCTAACTTGAGCATAAAAGATATGGTACTAGCAATGGAAATCCCAGTAATATTAGTGGTTGGAATACGGTTGGGTTGTATAAATCACGCTTTATTGACTGCTGAAGCGATTATGCAAGATGGGTGTAACTTAGTTGGTTGGATAGCCAATCTAGTTGATGATAGTTTTGTTGCTCAACAGTCCATTGATACAATTTCTAAATACCTATCAATTCCTATGTTAGCACAAATTCCATATTTAAAAACTTTAGATATTTCCTTGTTAGCAAATCAAATTCCCGATGAACCTATGATTAAAAATAATTTTAATATGTTTAGAAATTTATGAATGAATCTACCAAACAAAACTTATTAGCTCAATTCACTGAATATTTAGAAAAAGAGCAAAAAGATAATAAAGTTACCCAACAGACTGATTTATTTTCTCTATTTTCCGAACTAGCAGCACTGCGCAATGAAGTTAAGCTAGAATCACGACAGGTTAAAAACTCTCTGGAATTATTTAAAGAGACGTTTACAACTATGCAAGATTCTCATAAACAAATCAAGCTTGAATTAGAACGTTGTCGGGAATCACAAAATATTCAACATAATGAAATAATTCGTAAAATGCTATTAGAATTTGTAGAAATATATGATCGAATTAAGGCTGGTATGACGGTTCTTGATGCTTATGAACCACCAACATGGTATTTTCGTAAACAGGAGATTAATTTAATTAATGGTTTACAAGAGGGTCAATCTATGACATTGAGACGTTTTGAACAAGTATTGAAAGAATATCAAGTTCAGCCAATAAAAACGTTAAATCAACCTCTTAACCCACATCGTATGCAAGCCATTGAAATATCACATCAGCCAAATGTAGGAAATGGGGTAGTGACAGAAGAATTGCGTACCGGTTTTATGTGGAAAGATGAAGTTTTAAGAACAGCAGAGGTCAAAGTAAATAAAATTGAGACAAACTAGTTGAATTCCACCGATTTTATCGGTGGGTTATATTTAAAAACTTACATTACCACGATATTTTCAATTATTACATCAGTAACCGGCACGTCTTGATGAGGGGCAACAGAGGTTGTTGATACTTTTTTGATTTTATCAACTATATCCATACCTTCCACAACTTCACCAAATACGCAGTAACCCCAACCCTCTGTGGTTTTAGCGGTATGATTTAAAAAAATATTATCAGTGGTATTGATAAAAAATTGAGAAGAAGCTGAATGAGGATTCGGAGTTCTAGCCATTGCAATAGTACCATTGGTATTACTTAAACCATTAGTAGCCTCATTTTCAATTGGTGGGCTGGTTTCTTTTTCACGCATTCCGGGTTCCATACCACCACCTTGAATCATAAAGTTTTCAATAACTCTGTGAAATATAGTGCCATTATAAAATCCAGCATTTACATAATTCAAAAAATTATCAACAGTTTTTGGAGCCTTATCAGGGTCTAGTTGAATTAAAATATCACCACGATTGGTTTGCATTTTAACTTGCATAAAAATTCCTTAATTGATTAGATAAATAAAAAGAAGTTGTTAATATGGAAATGGGTCTGGTGTATCAGGCTTGGATGGGATATCAGTAGCCTTTATAATTTTGGAACTTTTAGAAGGTTTCTCTTGAATGGTTGGTATTTTATCTATAGGTATTTTTTTAGTTGTGAATTTTATTGTGGGAAATTGTGCATTAAAAGTTACCAAATCTGCCTTAGGAGGAGGAATATCAGGTTCAACCACTGTAGCAAGTTCAACAGTATCTTCATTGTTAGCAATATTTTCCGTATTAGACTGGATATCATCCATTACATCAGTATCTATCATTTCGGCGGTTTCCTCAACAGCATCATCAAACTTTTTCTTTGAGCCTTCAAATGATGTTTCAGAAGTAGATAAAGCTTCATTAGTTGGTTCTTCATCGCCTATCACCGCTTCTCCAACATCATCAACTTTTTCATCTAAACTTTCTAACGATATTTCAGAATTAGGTAAAGATTTATCAGGTGGTTCTTCAACATCTTTTTCTTCCAAATCTTCCAACGATGTTTTAGAATTAGATAAAGCCTCATTAGGTGATTCTGTTGTACTAACAGTATTTTTTACTACTACCACTTCAATTATGACCTGATTTTGTGGAACATATTTTTTTAGTTGATTTTTACTACCTGTTTTAAGAGATTGAATTTCATCAATTATATCCATTCCCTCAATCACTTTTCCAAACACTGTATAGCCCATTTCCTCCAAAATACCATTATAGTTAAGAGATGGATTATCTTTCACATTTATAAAAAATTGGGAAGTAGCAGAATCAGGTTCACGATAATTGCGTGCCATTGCAATAGTTCCATATAAATTATCTAAGCCGTTATCACTTTCATTAACAATAGGTTCATAGAGCGGGGTCTTTTTCTTATAATTTTTAGTATAAATACCACCTTGAATGATGTAATTTTTGATAACCCGATGAAAAATAGTATCATCATAAAAGTTATCATTGGCATATTTAAGAAAGTTTTCTACAGTTTTGGGAGCCTTATTCGGATTTAATTCTAAAACTATCAGACCAAAATTAGTGTGCAAACTCACTCTTGGAACTTCAGCAGCATAAGCTGAAATAGTTAGCAGAAAAAAGATAATGAAATACTTTTTCATAATTATTTCGGAATGTAAAAGGTTATAACGTAACACTTAAAAAGACTAAATAATCTGTTTCACAAAAAATATTTACCCATAAAAGTTGATTTTATGGAACTTTATAGTTGTCTTGTGTCACTAAATCGGTACCACATTGCAGTTCTTCTAACCATTTTAAAAAATGTTCTATCATTGGTTTTCCTTTAAAACAACGACCATGATGTGGCACCAACCATTCTATGTCAAGCTCCCGTACCATATTAACCCAGTAACGACAAACTTTATTACACGACATATAACGACGATGGAAGCTTTCTATATTAAGGAGGTGAGCATTAAAATCATCAACCGGCTTATTAATATCTTCAGAATAACGCAAAAATAGGGAAGCTCCCATATCTCCAGAAAACAAAATTTTGCTGATTGGATCATAAAACTGAAAATTACCATCAGCATGTAGAAAATGTGCAGGTATGGCTATGAGTTCAGAATCACCTAATTTGATTCTCGTTCCACCATCAGGAATACCTATAATACGTCCATGTAAATCATGATTGATGTAATCCGTAACAAACCTTTCCCACAAAATTGAAACCACAATAGTGCATTCACTATCATTCAGCCACTCACTCAGTGAGGATAAAATGTCTGGGTATTGATGCGAACTAATCACATAATCCAAAGTCTTGCCGTGCATATATTCGCTAGAAGACATCAGTAAATCTTTGTAAATAAGCTCACCGCCAGGGTCTATCAAGGCACAATGGCTACCATCAATTACCAGAAATTGACTAGATTGAATTCCTCCATTAAGAGTTAAATCACAGAAACCAATACATTGATGTTTACCGTCATTATACAATTCGGATGCCATATTTTCTCCAATTTGATGTTCCATGCTTGCTTTAAAAACATCAAAAAATTATGAACTAGTACCAGACTGTCTATCTCCATATCTACGACGAAATTTATCTACTCTTCCAGCTGTATCGATAATTTTTTGTTGGCCAGTATAAAATGGATGACAAGCTGAGCAAACTTCAATTTGCAAATCTTTATTTACAGTCGAACGAGTATTAAAAACACTGCCACAACTACAAGTTACAGAGATTTCTTTATACGCCGGGTGGATATTAGACTTCATGAATTTGTTCTCCTAAAAAATTAGAGTGTTGGAAACCGGTTGCGAAGGCATTTTAACTAAATAAAACTAAATCGTCAAGCCTACTTGAAAATAACTCTGTCAATATCGTTTTCAGAAATATCAGATACATTACGAAAGGAAATTGTGTTTTTAAGAATTGCAACATCAAAAATTGGTTGGATGGATTCGTCAACATGAAACGCTGGCAAAATATGATACTGCTTAAATTTAGCAAAAGAGGATTTAAAATCAATCAATCCAGTTGAGTTCTCTGAAGTAACCAGTCTTTGATACTTGTTTGTCATGTCTACCTGTACATCAGCCTCATTATTTTGGGTTAATATTTTATCCAAATTAGGAGAAATATGAATGGTGTACCCATCTGCTTGATCGGCAATTTCCCCCTCAATTATTGAGATGCGTAGCTTATCATCATCATCAGCTTTCCCAAAATCAGCTTGCCATTGTTGAAAAATTTCTATGGCTGGAGTTTCCTTTTCAAATACTAAAGCGATAGCTGGGATTTCAGCTTCAGAAGAGGCGAAAGCAGTACCAATCCAATTGGCTTGTTCCCAGAGTTCCCCATTAATAATAATTGATGATTCATATAACATAAAGTATTTTCCGTAAATTGAAGATTATAACAACTTTTATAAAATTTCACCTTTCCATTTTAGTATTTCTAGATTATCAATGGATCGGACAGTTTAGACTGAACTACCGTCCGCTAAAGACGGGGGTGTTCGATTAACAGTTAAAATCCACTTAAAGTATTTGCTTTAAATTTTTTATGACTTCATCTATAACATTACCGTTACTACGAACAACACCTTGCCCAAAGATATCTTTCCCAATATATTTTTTTAATTGTGAAAATTTGGACAACACTAAATTAGGATGATTTTACCTTTTAAACGTTGCACTACCATAGTATAACATGCTAAAGCTGCCATCTAAATATGGGGATTTTAATCTTCCCAAAAGGAGACAATAAAAATAGAAAATAACATGTGTTAAAATGTTTTTAAGCAAACCAAAAAAAATGATAACAAAAGATGAAAAAATATAAAAAAATCCAAGCAAAAATACCAAAAAAATTTAAATGATTAACGATACTTTCGAAAGAAAATTTCCAATGTTTATGTTGTAAAACAGACCATTATTTTGATAAATCAATATAAACCATGACCTATTGTTATAAAGCCGTAAAATGATTTTTTTAAAAACAAATATTTTAATAATATTACTTAACCTAATTTTTTTGTCGCAAGCTGTAGCAACAGAAGCTTGTGAACAAGCCAATGATTTGTTGTATCAGGCTTATGATTTATATTCCAAACAAGACAGTTTTTCACAGCAAAAACAGTTACTAAAAAGAGCCATAAAAATTTGCCCTAAGGCTCCAAAAATTCATAATGCATTAGCGTTTGTATTAGAAAATAAAGGAGAACACCATCTAGCAATTAAACATTATAAGTTAGCTCTGCAACAAAATCCCAAGCTTTATGAAGCATGGTACGATTTAGCAGAACTTTATTATGAACAAAATCAATTTATTCTCAGCCTAGAAGCATACCTTAACATATGTATAACTGATAAAGATGCTAAGGAGCAAATTAAACTTTTGTTAGATAAACAACGTTATGCAGTTGTTGATTCTGGGAAGGTTGTCTCTAAGGAAAATTTGTTACTTTTATATGGGAATAATAATTTCAATAGAAAACTTTTTGCTTGTGGAATTGACTCGCAAATACAGCCGGCATTTCTATTTTATAACCTTAAATTTAAACATAATGTTTTGCATTCAACTTCATATTCACAATTAGATGAAATAGCCGCAACTTTACGAGAGCTTTACACTAGCACAATTGAAATCCATGCCCACACAGATGCTTTTACTAGTTCTATGAACCGAGACGAACTCAATTTAAAATTATCTCAAAAACATGCCGAAACAATAGCCAATGCATTGGTTGAACGAGGAATTTCTGCGGAACGGATTGGAGCTGTTGGTCATGGTTATCGTAAACCCATAGCTTATGGTACGTCGCCAGAAGTTGTCAAAAAAAATACTAGAATAGAAATAGTTAGTTTTTAGATAGTATGGAAGATCAACTTGCATCAAAAAAAGTATTAATAATCGGTTTGGGTGGTTTGGGTTCACCAGTGGCTATGTATTTGGCAATAGCCGGAGTGGGGCATTTGGTGTTGGTAGATTTTGATCTAGTAGACCTATCCAATTTACAAAGACAAATTATACATAATAGTGTTGGTCAATATAAAGTGGAATCAGCTCAAAATAAGTTACGAAAATTAAATCCAAATATAAAAATTACTATTTATAATCAACGAATTGAAAATTTACAAACTATAATTGATAATATTGATGTTATAGTTGACTGCAGTGATAATTTTGCTACCCGTTTTACTATTAACTCTATTTGTGTGAATAATGCCATACCACTGGTATCAGGAGCCGCTACACGTTGGAATGGGCAAGTGGCGGTATTTTTACCCAATAAACCTTGTTATCGTTGTTTGTATGATGACAGTGAAGAGCAGGCTGAAACTTGTAGTGAGACGGGTATACTTGCTCCATTAGTTGGAATTATTGGTAGTGTTCAGGCAATGGAAGTACTGAAAATTTTGCTAAAAAAAGGAAAATCACTTTGTGGCAAGTTGTTGTTATTTGATGCTTATGAAAATAATTGGCGGCAGGTAAAATTATTAAAAGACCCTTGTTGTCCAATATGTTCATCAAACCATTGACTTATATAAAAATTGAATGTATGATATTTTTACTATTAAATTTGAGGCTATATGAATGTTTATCAAAAAATATTTGATCATCTTTAGTTTATTGTCTTGTCTGATTCCTTTACCCACTTTCGCTACATCTTATTGGACTCCAATGTTACAAAATTGGAACTTGTATCTTGATAATGGGGTAGCCTATGTGAATGCGTACAACATGCCTAGTCATTGCATCCATAGACGAGCTGAAATTGAAATAACCACCGATGATAAATATCAAAATTTTTTATTTGATTTTACTTTGGCTATGTATCAACTTAGAAGACAGCTTAAGATTGTGATTGATAACGATCAGACGGTATGTAAAATCATGGGCGTTGCTGACAAGTAATAAAAATTATTAAAGTTTAATTATTATTTTTAAAGAGGGGCTATAAGCCCCTGTAATAGCTAAAATTATAACTAAATTCTAATATCCTCAATATGTTCGAGATGGTGTGGTTCAACATAGTTGTCAATATATCTGTTAAGAATATCCTATTACCTATTATTGCACTGAATAGCTGATAAATAATATTAATTCTTGCTTTATCATATTCTAAATGCGATAATTTTCCATATGTAAAAAAATTCCCTTTAGGATTTTATAATGAAATATATAATTATTACAATTTTATCTTTAAACTTGTTTGCGTGTGGTGTATTGTCCGAACCTGAAACTGAAAAATGGTCAGCTAATAAAATTTATGAAGAAGCCAAAGAAGCTTTTGCAGTGGGAGATTATGAAAGTGCGATTCGATATTATGAGTTATTAGAAGCTCGTTATCCATTTGGAAAATATGCCCAACAAGCTCAAATGGAAATTATTTATTCTTACTACAAATACCAAGAACCGGCCTCCGCAATAGCAGCAGCAAATTTATTTATTAAATTATACCCACGCCATCCTAAAGTTGATTATGCTTATTATTTGAAAGGATTAGTTAATTTTGAACTTCACCAAGGAACTTTAGACCGATTTTTACCAATAGATCGCTCACAACGGGAACAAATGGCAGCAGTGCAATCTTTTCAGGATTTTTCTGAACTGGTAGCACGTTTTCCTGACAGTGAGTATAGTAAAGATGCAAGACAACGTATGGTTCACTTACGCAATAGAGCGGCCCGACATGAGTTACATGTAGCAAATTTTTATATGAAACGAGAAGCTTATTTAGCCGCAGCGAATCGAGCTAAAACAGTGATAAAGTCTTACCAACGTACCCCAGCAATTCCACATGCACTAACAATCTTGGCTAGAGCTTATAAAATCATGGGATTACAGGATTTATCAGATAGTACGTTGAAGATATTGAAATTAAATTATCCTAATCATCCGGGTATTATTAAAATAGAGAATTTGGCGGTAAGGTAAATACAATTGATATAGCTTGTTACCCTACTATATTCACCAATTTAATAGTTGTTTCAGGAATGAAGTGAATTTTTCGAAACAACAGATTTTGATATTGGTGAATACTTATTACAGATCACTTCAACCCATAAATACCACCAGACTGCATAGTAATCAAGCCCTGTAATTCCAGCATAAGCAAGATAGAAGAAATTTTGCTAACATCCAAATCGGATAACTCAACTAAACCATCAATAGAATTAGGACTGGTGGTTAAATGTTCCAGTATAAGTTGATGTTCAGCATCCAAATTTTTTACTTTTTCAGTTGGTATAATTGGATTTGCAGTATTTGGGTCTACCGTCGGAGGAGCTTGATAAACATGTAACTCTTCAAGGATGTCAGTTATGTTTTCTACTAACTTGGCTCCTTCCTTAATTAAACGGTGACTGCCTTTTGTTAGCGGATTATAAATGGAACTAGGGGTTACGAAAACCTCACGACCTTGTTTTAAAGCATGTTGAACTGTGTACAAAGCTCCACTTCTATTCGGGGCTTCTATGACCAATACACCTAAACATAAACCACTGACAATACGACTTCTAATCGGAAAATTATGACGTTTTACTGTAGTCCCAATTGGCAATTCTGAAATTAAAGCTCCCCCATTCTGGACAATTTTATGAGCAAGCTCACGATGTTTAGGTGGGTACACTCGGTCCAGACCAGTACCTGCAACAGCAATAGTTTTACCCGAAGCACTTAAAGCTCCAATATGACCTGCACCATCAATACCATAAGCCATTCCACTGGTAATGGTAAATCCTTGATAAGACAGACTGGTAGCAAATTCTTTTGCAGCCATCTCCCCCTCTCTGGAAGGATTGCGAGTTCCCACAATAGCTATTTGTTGAGTTACTAACAATTTGTAGTTGCCATGCACAAATAATATTGGTGGAGCGTCATCAATGTTTTTCAACATTGTCGGATAGTCAGGATGTTCTAAAGTCAAAGCATGATTATCTGGTTGCTCTAGCCATAACATATCATTTTCGATAATTCGCCAATCAACATTTTCCAAATATTTTATTAAATTGGCTTTCATTTTTATAGCTTGCCATTCGGCACGACCAGCTGCAAAAATATTTTGTAAACTACCAAAGTATTTTAATAAACGTATAAAATTGACTGGTCCCACACCCGGAGCATGAGATAAAGCCAACCAATATTTAATATTTTCGGACTTCAAGGTACAGTAACAATATCAAATTGGTTAATAGGTTTTTCTGCTTTGGTGACTAAAGCATAACTAACTTGTTCAAAAACTTTATAAACTAATAATTTTCCTACTTTTTGTTGTGGCAACATGACTTCCTCATCAGAAATTTTATCTTTTATTAAACGAGATGGTTTTGCAATTGCCAACATATGGCCTCTTTCAATCC
>JAUCGN010000182.1 GCA_030378125.1 Thiotrichales bacterium HSG1
AAAGAGGAAATTTATTAGTAATCAAAGAGCTTGGATCAATCAGTTCATTTTCAAGCAAACGCAAAGCTGGAATAAAGGGACCACAACGTGATCCAACCAAAGTAATTTCATTGACCACTATGCTAGAAAAATTGGTTGTCATGTTTCTGTTAGTACTTTTTAACACTATTATGCCACGAGTTCTTACTGTTTGGACGGCTAAATTAAATCCAGTTGCAGAACCAGTCGCTTCAACTACCACATCAAAACTATGTTTTTTAATATCCTTTTCCCTAATCCAATTAATTTTATATTTGCTAAGTAACTGTTGTTGTTTTGTATATCGAGCAACCACTTGTAAATTACAACCGGTCAATAATAAAGTTTGAGCAATTAGTTGACCTAAACGTCCAGCCCCAATAATTAGAACTTTATGATTTGGTCGAATAGCTACTTGTTGCTGAATTTGTAGAGCAGAGGCTAAAGGTTCAGTGAATACTGCTTTTTCATTGGAAATAGATGTTGGAACTGAAATCAGGTTTTTTAAAGGTAAACATAAATATTCAGCAAAAGCTCCATGATGATTAATGATGCCTAATACTTTTCTTTGTTCACAATGAGTTGATTGACTACGTAGACAATTAGCACATTTACCACAAGCAATATTAATTTCTCCCACTACACGTTCCCCAATTCGTTCTGGGGCATTTGTGGATTGTACAATTTCTCCAACAAATTCATGACCTAAAATTCCAGTATAGGGATAATAACCTTTAATCAGATGTAAATCTGTAGCACAAATTCCAGCTAACAAAACTTTTACTAAGGCTTCATTATTAGTTGGTATTGGTATTGGAATATCTGTTTTATAACTTAATTTATTGTTTTGTAGCCAAATTGCTTGCATTAATTTTAATTAACTATTCTTAATTGGGTAGTCCTAAATAAAATAGTGATGATTCTAAAAATCTTCCAGTGTTTTAAAGATATGGAAGGTCTGACCACTACCTATTTTAGGACTACCCTTAATTCAATACTTCGGACAGTTTTAAAAGTTAAAAAATAGGATTTTGTAAGGGTTTGATATTGCTAAATTCAATTAAATCAAACTCAGGTTTTTAGCTGAGTAGCATTTAATTAGATATTATAATAACAGTCCTTTACGCCTATTGAACTTCCACCTTTCAAAACTGTCCGAAGTATTGTTAATTGATATTACAAATTATTATACGATTGATGGACGATTTGAAGAAGAGGAATCTCCAACTAATAATAATGGTTCACCTTTAATTTTTCAGATAAAAACCAACGCCGTACCAGTTCTATTTGAAAGCAATAACCATCCTCTTTGGGTTCAATTATTTCTCGTAAAAGTAATAATTCTATAGTTTTCTCCCAACCAGTAACAGCAAGCGTTGCTAATTCTTCTCGACTTACAACAACTCCTTCTCCTTGAGTAGCCATAAATTTAAGTACCTTACGACCATCATCATCTATTTGATGTTTTTCAATATCATCAAAAAAGATTCTACCATGTTCCAATGCTGATGGTATTGCTGTTTCTACATCAGAAATCTGAACAAAAAGTCTCTTATCCACTGTTTGCTTATCTTTTATATTTATTATTTCACCACACAATGATTGAATAAGAACCGGTAAATTATTGGTTAAATCTATAACTCTTTGGGTAGCTACATCAGTATAATTTAATGGAAAATTTTCTATTGGATGCTCAATCAAACGCTTAGCCTCATCTTCTGTTAGATAATTCATATGTACAGTTTGTGCATTAATCAAATAACTAGCCCAATGTTGTAATTCTTGTAAAGCGTGACCACCAGACAATAAAAAACGAAATTTCAAACGATGCTGAATCATATTCCGAAATATCCCTAAAATAGTTGTTATTTCCAAACGTCCATCATTAAAAGCATTATCAAGCGTAATAAATTCATCTAAAGCAAATAATAAAATTTTATCTCCGGTTGCTATTTCAACCTCATCTAACCATTCATCAAATCGAGTAACTGGATCAGAGCGTACCACATCTTCAGATAAAGGTGGAAATGGTAAATTTGGATAATTTTTCTTGGCAGAATTAATGATCAATCTGGCTAAATTATAAAAGAAACTTAAGTTATTTTGAGCGGCATTTAACGTACCTTGACAATCCACAAATAACATAATGAAATTATCCGGTATTTTAGTATATAAATTATGCAATAAAGAAGTTTTACCTGTACGCCGTTGTCCATAAAGTAATAAAGGTGGAGCAGAACGATTATCTAACAAGCGTTTTATTCGTTTATTAATATCAGGACGTGGTACGAAAACATCTTGGCCATTTTGTAATGGTATTCCAACAATATAAGGGTTATAAATCTCTTGCATTCCTTTGAGTTTTTCGGCATATTCATGCAGCAAATGTAACCAATTTTTGGCAATTGCTCGAAAACGTTGTACTTCGTTGGACTGTTTACCACCAGCAAGAGTTAATATACCTTCAATACCACTAATAATACTATCTAATTCTGTAATTTGTTGATAATTATTTTGCCTAATAGCTGTATCAATCTTTTGACTATTATTATTAAATATACTAAGCCATTTACCAGCAGTATCATCAAAATCATCATTTACTACCAATTTTTTATGAATTTTAGCAATTTCTTGAATAGTATGGCATTCTTCTAAATTTTGAGTGTTAGTTTCAATTTGAGTGGCTTGAACTGCCCAATTCTGTGGAGTATTGCTTAAATGTAGGATAGCTTGTTGGCCTAGATTTGCATCATATTCATATACTTTTACTAACAACGTTTCCAAACCTAAAAGTGGCAAATGTTGCTGTTCATTCCAAAATGCAGAATGCCAAGGTAATAAATTTACAGTGCGTTTTGGGTCACGTCTTTGAGCTTGATAAATTAACAAGTTCCAAGCTAATTCAAATGGATATGATATTATTGATAGCCAGCATTTTTGACTTAACCCAAGTCCAAAAAATACCAACCCCCAAACTAGTAAAAATTTGGAATATTCACCAGTTAATATTATGCCCAAATATATACCTCCACTGCTCAAAACTCCGGCAATTACTCCAGCCCAAATATTGGCAAAATGGCGAGCTAATAAATATGGAACTGCAAATAAAACTATAAAAGCAGTAGAGTTAACAGTACCTCCAGTTATACCACCAAATAAGCGTTTAGGCCAACTATTATCTAGCATTGGATCGATTATGTTAGCAATAAGCACAATCAACATTGTCATCAAGCAACCAAAAAATAATCCCCATTTTATAGATTCCAACCAATTTTTCTTTAAGTAACCGCCTAAAAACAAACCACATGCTACTGCCATACCGATAATTATTAAATCGTCCTCTTGTAATACAGTTATATTGAATCCTAGAAATGCAAATATATACCCAATCCCAGCCCCAACAGTTAATACAATTCCCAATAGAACGAATTGAAAAATTTTTAAAAGATTTACCTATAGGATAATTACCAATGTTTACCACAACACAGCTACACAACAATTTGTTCATAGCAAGTTTTCAACTATTGGGGTGGCTATTGTTTCATCCCAGTGCATGGCAACAATATGTTAATCAAATTGATACAAAATTATTACCAGATTTTACCTTTAACAATATTCCAAAAAATTGTCAACAACATCCAAACTTACACAAGTTACGACTAATTGCTTTTGTCATATTACCTCTTTTAGTAGGTTTATTAATTGGTATCTTATTAACAATTATTCCCTTATTATCTTGGTTCTTAAATGAAGTACCTACAATTACTAAAACCTCTAATTATTTTTTCCCTGAATATTTTGGAGCAAATTTAATTACAGGAATTATTCATGGAGTCTTAATATGCCTTGTCAGTAGTATATTGAGTAGTCTTACAATTTCGATACCTTTTGCTATAATTTCTAGTGTTTTAGCTGGTATTTTAGTAGGTTTGTTTATGGGAATGCAATGGTATGCTTGGACTATCATCTCAGCTATTTTTGCGACGAGTATTGCTGGTAGTGTAACAACTCATTGGTATTGTAAAGATAATAAAT
>JAUCGN010000183.1 GCA_030378125.1 Thiotrichales bacterium HSG1
TTCACTCGTTAATTTAGCTGCTTGTTTCAACGGCAAATCTTTTCGCAACAATTTAAAAATTCTCTCCGCTTCAGGAGTTATCAGCTTGTTATCTGGTGGTAAATAACCTTTTACTACCAACACAAATTCACCTTTGGAACGTTTAGGTTCAGCTTGTAACCAATTGAAAGTACTTAATAAATCATTTCTGTAGATAGTTTCAAATATTTTAGTCAATTCTTTAATTAACACAATTTCTCGTTGTTCACCAAATACTTGTAACATGGCTTTTATACAGGCTAAAATTCTATGTGGAGCCTCATAAAATACCAATGTCCTAGTTTCCGTCTTTAACAATTCCAAACGTTGTTGTCGGGTATTAGTTTTAGCTGGTAAAAAACCTTCAAATACAAACTGATTTGCTGGTAAGCCGGCAACTGATAAAGCAGTAATTAATGCACTGGCACCGGGTATGGGTACAACTGTTATTTGTTCTGCCAAAACTAATTGTAAAAAAAATTGCCCAGGATCACTTATCAATGGAGTTCCAGCATCACTTATCAAAGCAATATTATCACCATTTAACAGTCGATGTAACAAAGTTTCGGCTTGTTGTTTTTCATTGTACTCATGCAAAGATTTAAGAGGGGTAACAATACCAAAATGTTTTAATAGATAACCACTATGACGAGTATCCTCAGCAGCAATTAAATCAACTTGAGATAAAATTAATTTGGCTCTTGGACTAAAATCTTGTAGATTGCCAATTGGAGTGGCAACAACATAAAGAATTCCGTTGCTCATAAAATTTACTCACCTTTCAACATCTTACCAGTTCCCCATGCCAGAGCATAATTGTGAATATCTTGTACCCATTCAGTCAACGGTTGTGGAATCCAATCTAATGGGTGCATTGGGACGGTTCCGGTACGTCCGTCAGAATCTTCTAATTCACAATATGGAGTGTGTAAAGGTGCTGCTGACCAAGACCTGAGTGGATTGCGTACCATTGGAATACCAGCAATATTAGCCATAGCTATTGCTTCTACAGTATTTAGATATTTTGATTTGCCATGTCGAATTTCAATATCTGCTGTTGTAGTTGGGTCTAAGATAAAAGCATCAATACCACTAGGGCCGGGAGTTACAATTAAATAATCTGGGTGAGTTTCAGTTACTTCCTTACAAAAAAAACCGCTAGGATGATTACGACGACGTGATAAACGTGGTTCGATCCAAATACTAAGTTCTACATTAGATTTATACAAACGCACTTCGCCACCTAAAAACAATGCTCCAATTGGGTCATCGTACCATAACCAACCTAAATTTTGAAAAGTTGTCAGTAATTTAACTCCACACCAACGTTGATATAAGTAAGGTGTATCAGCAATTTCTACGGTTCCATGTAATAAATTATGTAAAAAACCGGGCAGATATTGTTTGGGTTGAACTAATTGTTGAGCAAACCTTCTTAAACGTAACCATGCTTCTGAACGTGGATATGGGTTTGGTAAATGTGCAGAAGGTACTAGCCGCATTCGTACAATACGCAATAATGTAGCTTTGGCATGTTCTAAGTTATTATGGGCTTCATTTAATCGAGAACGCATATTCAGTAAGGTTGCTCGATCATTTTTAGCATAGTTTGAATGACCTTGTTGAGTTAGTAAGGAATCATCAATATATTTAATAGTTCTAGTATATACTTTTTCTAAGGCTATCTGTTGTAAATCTAATAAGTGCATTAACCAACGTAATGGTAAAGTATTAGTTTCTGCTGCTGGTAAAAAATTTACCCAACGGGATGGTAATAACCGTTTAGCCGAATCTAGCTGATAATCACTAGGTCGGCGTGAAAATACTGCTTTTCTTGGTGAGGGTGTATAGTTTGTTATTACTTTATGAGTAGAATCAGTCGTTTGTAATTCAATAACTAATTGAGGTATTAATGTAGTCAAAAAATCTATTGATTTAAGTAAAGCAGTGGTACTCGCCACAGTTCCCATATCTATGGAAACTCGTTGTGTGGCATGTAAACCGGGCAATAATAATTCGGAAGAAAATGCTTTTAAGTCATCTATTAATTGTTGGATAAATGGATTCATAATGGTATTTGATTTAATTTTTAATTTAGAAATTTGGTATAAACATCAATTTCATGTCATTCTACACTAGCACTTGGACTTATAGCAAACGAAATTATTAGTTAATAAAGCTTAAGACTTTGATATAGTAGAACCCTTACAAATACAATATTTTTTTCTAAAATAATGACTTCAACTTAGCTAGAGCAATTGGTTTAAATTATATTTTCTTTCAGAAATCTACCTGATATGTCATAATAACTTATATATTTTTACGTTAGTTTTATTATAAAAAAATGCCTAGTTTAATCAAAATTATTGCGACTAGAATATTAACACCACTGGCTAAAATAATTATTTATTTTCATAAACCCTTACAACGCCTTTGGTCCTATTCTTGTTTGCAAGCAAAAGTTAATACTCGACTTGAACCAACTGTAGTTGTACAAAATTGTCCTGAAGTACACGGTACTGGACAGATTACTTTTGGTAAAAAGGTTGATTTATATCGTGATATATATCTGGAAACTCAGGAACAAGGTCATATTTCAATGGGAGATGAGGTAGTATTATCGCGTGGAGTTCATATTGTTTCTTATGCTAATGTCCAGATTGGAATTGGTACAATGATTGGAGAATATACAAGTATACGTGATGCTAATCATAAAATTGTTACGAGTAGTTTAATTCGTTATGCAGGTCATACCAGTTCCCCTATTGTTATCGGTTCCAATGTTTGGATTGGGCGAGGAGTGGTAATACTTGCTGGGGTTACAATAGGTGATAATGCGGTTATAGGTGCTAATGCTGTTGTTAATAAGGATGTTAAGCCTAACACTTTGGTTGCTGGAGTTCCAGCTCGTTTTATTAATTGTATACAAGATAGTTAGTCCTTGAGGAATTAGGACTCTATAAAATCCCAAACTAAGTTGGTAAAGAGTTAATAAATCAAAAGTTAAGGATATATTTAAATCCTAACCAAAGTTATAATACCTTACTTCATAAATTTTAGATTAGTTACTCAATTTTTAATTAAATGACACCAAACCAAATGTTTATCTTTAGTCACCACCAATTTTGGTTCAACTTTACGGCATTTTTCTGTTACTACTGGACAACGAGTGTGGAAATGGCAACCAGAAGGTGGGTTAAGTGGTGAAGGAACATCGCCTTCTAATAATTTATTATCGTTAGCTATATCTGGGTCTGGAACTGGATTAGCTGTAATTAAAGCTTTAGTATAGGGGTGTTGGGGAAATTTAAATAAAGTTTTAGTTGTAGCAACTTCAACGATCTTACCCAAATACATCACTGCAACTCGATCTGCAATATATTGCACTACATTGAGATCATGAGAAATGAATAAATAAGCCAGACTATATTCGGCTTGTAAGTCTCGTAATAAGTTAATAATTTGGGCTTGGATAGATACGTCCAAAGCCGATACAGCTTCATCACAGATAATAAACTTAGGGTTTAATGCTAAAGCTCTAGCAATACCGATTCGTTGTCGTTGTCCACCAGAAAATTCATGTGGATAACGAAATTGGTAAGAGGGTGATAATCCCACTTTATCCAATAATTCACTGAGATGTTGTTCTAATTTTTTTCTGGTAACAATGCCATGAACTTTCAGAGCTTCACCAATGATGTTACCAACCGTCATGCGTGGATTAAGTGAACTATATGGGTCTTGAAAAATTACCTGCATACGTTGACGAATATTACGCAATTCAGACTTATTCATTGCTAATAAATTATCACCTTCAAAATTTATTTTGCCAGCAGTTGGCTCTGACAAACGCAATAAAACTCGACCAACAGTAGTTTTACCACAACCAGATTCACCAACTAAACCAAGGGTTTCACCTGGATAAACCTCAAAAGAAATATCATCAACGGCTTTTACCCAACCAGTAACTTTAGATAAAAAACCACTACGAACTGGAAAATATTTTTTTAAATTTTGAGTAGATATAACAGGGAT
>JAUCGN010000184.1 GCA_030378125.1 Thiotrichales bacterium HSG1
ACAGCACACACAGAGAGTTACACGAGCCTTATCGTCGGCAGCGTCAGATGTGTATACGAGCCAGACACCATCTTTATGACCGAATGCACCACCGCCTGAAGTTTGAATGACGTTACAATGACCTAAGTTATCAAAGAAACCGGGTAAACGTAAAGCATTCATACCACCAGAAATAATTGGAGTAGTTGCCTTCATGCCTTCCCATTCTTGATGATAAAATAAACCGTCAGCCGAATCTTGCTCTAACATATAGGCCAAGTTCTTCTCAGTGTTATCACCTTCCATCTTACCATAACCCATAGTGCCAGTGTGAATTCCAGAAGCACCTTGTAAACGAGACATTTTCATGTGGGTAAGCACGCTGTAACCACGTTTACTTTGTTGAGAAGTAACTGCACCATGACCAGCACGATGATAATGTAAGAACTGATTAGCAAAATAACGCCGACAGGTAGTAATCGCAGTTGGGCCACCAACATAACCGTCAACCAAAAAGGCAACATGATCACCGAATTCACCAAACTCTTCCAAGATAAACTCACCACGCCGAATTATTTCAAATGGGTCATCAGCAGTGATATTAGCAGAAAATATCTTAGCTTCGCCAGTTTCATCTTGGGCCCGTTTCATAGCATCCACAATCAGTGGGATAATTTTACGAGTAGGAGCAAATACTTGATTACCTTGTGGCTCATCATTTTTAATGAAATCACCACCTAACCAGAACTGATAACAAGCATCTGCAAATGGTTGTGGGCGTAAACCTAATTTTGGTTTAATGATAGTACCAACTACCATACCACCGTTAACTAGTGGGCGTCGTAATACCCGCCACATATCCACGATATTTTTATTAGGGCCATCAAACAAACGCAAATATTTAGGTGGTACATAGAAATCCATCATTTTGGCATATTCTACATCACCCATGCCTTGGTTATTACCAATGGTCAAAGTTAAGAAAGATACAATCATTGCCCGACCGTCAATCATATTTCGATCAAATAAATCAATCGGATAGGCAATTTTCATTATTTCTTTTTCTTCATCGATTTCATAAACTAGGGCATCAACACCCTTAGTGAAATCGTCAGTAGTACAAACTTCGACATTAGTACCAGTGGAAGATTCAGCAGCAAAATGAGCGGCAGTTCCTAAATAATCGAAGAAACCTTCTTTAGGCTTCATTATGTATGCACATAACACATGATTACCGCCTTTAAGGAGGTCTTCCTCTTTGAGGCTTAAATCAGCATAACGATTTGATTGATCAATTGCCATAAGTTTAAAATCCTATATTAAAAATTAAAAAACTTGATTGAGTAATATAATTCTACTACAAACTTTCAGAAAAACAAAAATTATCTGACCAGACAGGCTTTCAGGTCAAATTATTTATCTGAAAATCCATACAAGGCAAGAATATTTAGTATAACATACTGTCTTAAAATATACATTACTGCCTTTGTTTTACCAGCAATTCTCATTTGGTAATACTGGATATTGATTATTAAGAAAAACTAAAACTTGTTAAATATCAATTGGTTATAATTATCCTTGATTTTATATAATATACTGATATTTAAACATATTTGTAAATTTCAAAATAGTCCAAGTCCACTACCATTTGGAGGGACTGTCTATTTTTGGTAGTCCTAAACTAAATAGTGGTAAACCTACTAAGTTTTTGAAACCTAATATATTTTTTGAGGTAATTACTACATTATTTAGGACTACTCTATTTTTACCATTTTTTATCGGTAAATTGGCAAGTCATATTTGTGATTGGCAATCTGATAACTACACAAATACCATCATCTTGTTCTATCCACACAGTACCATTATGTTCATCAACGATTTTTTTAACAATAGCTAAACCCAACCCAGTACCTTTAGTCTTAGTAGTTACATATGGCTCAAAAATTTTATCCATTAAAGAATTGGGAATAGTAGTTCCTTGATTAGATAAACGTAATTCAATACATTCATCCCCATATTTTTTTAAATAATCTGTAGTAATATTAATTTCACTATTGTCATTTTGAGCTTCTAAAGCATTTTTTATCAAATTATGTAAAACTTGCCGTAAATGACCCTGATCAGCTTCAATATTTGGAAGGCTTTTATCTAAATTAATACCTATTGGTGTTGATATATTACGATATAAATCATATACTTCTTCAATAAGTTGATTCAAATTGACAGATTTCTTATTAAAAGATGGAGTTTTGGCATAATCAGAAAAATCATTAACCATGTCTTTCATAGCTGCAACTTGTTGAATAATGGTGTGAGTCATTCGATCCAAAAGTTGCACTTCGTCTGGTGGCAATTTATGTAGATATTTATATCGCAAACGTTCAGCAGACAATTGGATTGGGGTTAAAGGGTTTTTAATCTCGTGAGCTAAACGTTGTGCCACTTCACTCCAAGCAGCATTACGTTGAGCTTGAATTAAGGTTGTTATGTCATCGAATACAATCACATAACCCGGTCCAGAAAGCTGTAATTGAGTACCTTGACAAATTAAAGTTTTACGTCCTCTGACTCCAAATATGGTGATCTCTTCATGCCAATCTTGAGCATAATTAGCTAAATATGGATAGATCGCAGTACATAAAGGACGCAATATAGGGTAATTTTTTTGTAATTGAGTCAGAGTCTGGCCCAACAATTCGTTCAATGGTAATTCCATAATTGTGGCAGCAGCTGGATTTGCGGTTCGTAATCGCATTTCCATATCCAAAGAAATCACTCCAGAAGACAAACGTTCTAACACTATCTCCAAATAAATACGTTGACTATCGGCTAACTGTTGACTGCGTTTGACCTCATCACGAGCCAGTGCTATTTTATCGGTCATATCATTGAAAGATTGAGCTAAAATACCTAATTCATCCATAGATGTTATTGGTAATTTTTTAGCGTAATCACCTTCTGCAACAGCCATAGTTCCTTCTATCAAATGATTTAATGGAGCTACCAAACGTCTGGCTGCAAAAAATGCTATCCATATGGTTCCAAAGACACTCAGTAATAAGACCAGAGATAAAACTAAGGTAGAACTCATTTTCAAAGGTTTATACAAATAAGACCGTTCTTTATATCCAAGATAAGCACCTTCAACATTTTCAGCTAATTCACGGATCCGAATTGGAATGGGAAAGATGGCTTGTAATAAACGGATTGGTTTTATTTGTGATAGTTTTACTACTACTCGAATATGCAAACCTTGGTTAGCTATTGGCTCTAAACTAATGTAAATATTAGATTTTTTTAGTTGGAATAATATACTATCATTTGGGCGGTTGGGTAATAAGGTATCAGTATTGTTGGATAAAATAATCTTTCCACTAGGTGTCAATAATATTAATTCTGAAGCTCCACTTTTCTTTCTTAAATCATTGAATAATAAGTTTATATCTCCATATTCAAAACTAATTTTTTCTGCAATTACTAAGGTTTGTTTTTTTGCCTCTCGCATTCTAGTATCAATGGTTGCTTGACTAAGTTCAAAAGCATCTGTCAACACATGCTCTACGTCAATATCAAACCAATTATCTAAACGTTGGTGCAAAAATTCTAAGGAAAAATAATAGACTATAATTACAGGAGTAATTGATAATACTAATAATAGACTTACCAAACGGACAGTTAATCTAGCACCAATCCTATGTGATTGACGAATGAAATTACTCAGGTTAAAAACTACTAAAGCTAGTAGTGTTACTAATGCTACAATATTGATTAATAATAGAATTGAATAAAGATGAGCAAAATGTTCTGAGTTTTCTAAAGCTGAAACTATCATCAATAATGAAGCCAGCAATACTACGAATAAGCCTATTACTAAGCCGGCATTTAATCGATTTTTTAGAGTTATAAAGGACATAAAGTAGCAACTCTTACTATAAAAAACACCAAAACTACTTAAAATTAGTTGATAGATAGGATAAGTAATTTTTACCCACTACTTAATTAGCAATAATGGTAGGCAATGAAAACTGCTCAAAAATACTCAAGATTATCAAATTTCCATTAGTTC
>JAUCGN010000185.1 GCA_030378125.1 Thiotrichales bacterium HSG1
GTAAACCTTGCGATAAACCGGGACGAGGTTTATTTGAAGTTGCCAAACTAATTGAAAGCCGTAACAAAGGCCGTCCTGAATATCCATCGTCCGAATTTCCCCAATTAAAATTACATCCGGGGCTTCACGTAATGATGCTTTAATCGCTGCTGCATAAGAAACAGTGTCAACTCCAACCTCACGTTGGTTAACAATAGACATTTTGTTAGGGTGGGAAAATTCTACCGGGTCTTCGATAGTTAAAATATGACCGGGAGAATTAGCATTACGATGATCTATCATAGCTGCTAAAGTGGTTGATTTTCCTGAACCGGTACCACCAACCATCAATATTAAACCCCGTTTTGACATCATTATTTCTAATAAAACGTCTGGAGTACCCATAGCTTTAGCAGATGGAATTTCAGAGGGAATGTAACGCATAACTAAACCAACAGTTTTACGCTGAAAGAAAGCATTGCCTCTAAATCTAGCACTGCCATCTGGCAAAGAGATAGCAAAATCTAAGTCATGGGTTTCTTCAAACTGGGTAATTTGTTCGTCAGTTAAGATAGAGTAAGCACATTTCTTAGTTATTTCTGGAGTCGCTACAAAAGTACTTATTGGACGTGCTTCTCCGTAGATTTTAGCTTTAATCTGTGAGCCAACGGTAAGAAATAAGTCAGAACCATCATTTTGATAAACTATCTTTAAATAATCAAGCAACTCTGTACTGTCTATAACTGGTACCGTTTTATTATCTTTTGCTGGTGGTTTAGATTCTTTTGGTTTTTCCTCTTCCTCTTCATCTTCATCAACGGTAATCGGTCTGATAACCATTTCAACCACTTTATTTTTAAAAGATACGTTTACTTTAAATTCACCGCTTGCATGAGTATAATCAAATTCTATAACTTTATCTTTTACAAACTGTTTTTTCTGGTCACTAGACATAATAGCAAATGCGGTAGCTTTAGCAACATCAGCAGTTATAGCCATTTTGCCAACAGGTTTATCTTTACCATTGAGTTTGACTGATATCGGGGAACCGACCACAACAATTATCTCAGAACCCTTCTTATCAAGCATTAATTTTAAATAAGGTGATAAATCCATAATTATAAATACTTTGTTAAATTGTTGTTATTTGTGCTTGATAATATATCAAAAACCTAAGCATTATACTACTTGAAGTTACATATTGGTAAGAAAATTATAATATGAATAGGTACTTTTACTAAAATAAGTTTAGATATATCAGTATATTGAGTATTAACAATATGAAAAATGCATATTTTGGTAGTCCTGCGTGTGAAACCTCGTAGGTTTTAAGTGAAAATATCCATCTACACATCCTTATAATTTGGAATAACCGGTGGTTCTGGGTTATATTCAGTTATAAAACTTGGATGAATCCATAAATATTCACGTTTTTTGTTTTGCACTCGACGTAAACCAGCAAAGCCGGGGTCTGTTTCTTTAAGGAAAGCTTGCAATTCACGTAATATAGCACCTTCGGCTCTGAGTGGTGAGTCATACGATTTGGTATGTGGCATTAACTTATTGCTATCAGTTCGCCAATCGTTCGCTTTATCACCAAATTTCAGTAGCATGTTAAAAGACCTTTGTGATGAGTCAAGATCGACACCGATTTGGGCAAATTTAGTGTTATCAAATCCTCCACATATTGTTGTTAAACTAGCTGCTGGTAAGGCTAATCTTAATACATTTGCAACATATTTGGCGTAGGGTGCAACTTTGTTTAACCATTCACGAGGTTTATCAAATTCATATACTCCTTTGTTGGCATCATTTTCTAAAAATGGTACTGGTAACCGTGAGTGTTCGCACCACAGAGTCAGGCGAATTTTTTGGCTTATCCAATTGGGTTTATCCCAAAAACCTGCATTCAATGGAGTTAAAGTAAACAAACGAGGGCCATCACGAGCTTCATCAGTTAATGTATTGATAAGCATAAAAAACTGTTCGTCAGCTTGGCTCATCATAGTGCGGATTTGGCTACTGAGAGCTTGATAATTATTCTGTTGTAGCTGCTTAATAGCCTCGTGGCTTTGTTTCAATTCCGCAGTTTGATTTTCTAACAAAGTGGCAATTTTTGGTTGTGGTGCATTAACCAGCAAGTTGTCAATGTCCTGCCATTCATCACAGTCGGGAATTGGACAAGGATATTCAGGACGGCCTTTGTTACGGCTTTCAATTAGTTTGGCAACTTCAAATAAACCTCGTCCCGGTTTATCGCAAGGTTTACAGCAAGGAACCATTATTTGACAACGTAGTCCTTTCCAATATGATTCAACCAAATAACGTACTTCATCGCTTAATTGATGTAGAAAGAAACCGGGGTAAGCAGCCCGTACTGTTATGCGAATATCATTGCCTAAATTTTCCAGCAATGCTCGACCATTATAATCGTTGTCTAATAACAATCCCCGTTGCCAATGACGGCTGAGATGGTAATCTTTCTTGCCCAGTGACCAGCGATGCAAGCGGACTATTAATTGGTAAAGCAATCCTTCAGCTTTGGCTGTTTCACCTGTTTCTGCGTCCACAATTTTGCAGATTTGGACTTGTTCGGTATCATGTGGCGGCCAGTCTTCTGCTAATTTTTCTGGTCTGGCTCCGGGTACTAATTGAGCAATTAAACTGGTGTTTTCGATGCCAGCTACTCGATAGGATAATTCATATTTTTCCATGATTGCCAATAGGATAGGATGGACTTGGGATGGATAACGTTCTGCTGCTGAACGAGCTGGGTCATTCCAAAGTTCGTTCACTTTTGTATGTTTCATTAGGCCAAAATTATTTTTGATTTCAGCATCTTCTAATATAAAGCTCATGGCCTTGCTGATCCAGTCGGCTTTGAGTACTACTATATCTCGTAAATTGTCATCATCGTTGTAGTGAATGAGTTGGCCTAAAGTATGAGATACAATGGCAAATAATTCAGGTTCGTCCAGACCGTTATTATGACATTCGGTGGAAAAATCTTGCCAAGATAACCAAGGTTCGGTTCGTTTAGCTAAAGATTCTCGTACTTGTTGCCAGTGACCCGGATAGCGTTTGCCGACACTGGGCATGGAGTTGGCTATTTGGCCAATGGTTTGTTTTAATTCTTCCAGACCAAAGCCAGTATGACTGTCAACATGGTAGAAACCAACCAGCAAATCGCCAAATCGTTCACGTAATCCTTGTTTATCAACATAGGCTTGGCGTTGTTTGGGGCCGCCGTGAGTTGCTACTACAAGTATTCGTGGTGGTTCGGTGGTTTCATCAAAGGCACGGTGTTTGATTCTTTCGCACCAGTAGTCAACAAAGCCTTGTTCTGGGCCTTCACGGGGGTTCCATACCACAAGATATATGGCTGGAGCGGTGAAGAATATTTGGTGGGTGGGTCGATATACCGGTTGGCCGCCAAAGTCCCAGCAGTTAAAGGTTATTTCGGTATCTGCTTCGGTTAGTTTTACCTGTTGGATTTCAACTCCGTGAGTGGTGTCACGTCCTTCTATCCATTCATCACCACGTAATGCACCAAGTAAACTGCTTTTACCAACTCCACCCTCTCCTATAAGAATTAGTTTGGCTTCGTTGAGAACTATTTCATTTTTTTCACGATCTCGGAGGTAGCGGAGGACGGCTTCTTCTCCTTGTTCATTGGCTGCGGCTAGATCGGGGTTAAGGGGATTGCCATATAGCTTAAATAGTTTAAGATTTGGAAGCTGTCCTAACGAAGATGGTAAGTCGGTTATATTATTATTACTAAGCCAAATATCTTCCAAGGTTTTAACTTCATTTATCCATGCAGGAATATTGCTAATATAACAATAACTTAACCATAACTGTTTTATTTTAGGTAATTTTCTAATAAATTCAGGAAATTTATTTATAGGATTACTATCTAAGTAAAGTCTTCTGAGATTTTGTAGCTTGTTAAGTGAATCTGGAAGTTTAGTTATTTGATTACCATAAATACGAAGTTCTTGTAATTGAGTCAGTTCACCCAACCATTTAGGCAGTATAGTCAATTTATTGCCGCCCAAATC
>JAUCGN010000186.1 GCA_030378125.1 Thiotrichales bacterium HSG1
AACTTATCTCATATGACATATGATTTACAAAAAGGTCAAAGACAAGAACAGATATTTAAATCTTATCGTGTTTGGCAAAACCGCCGAATGACAATATCTAATGCTATAAAAAGACATCCTCGTCCCCAAATTTGGCAACAATTTTTAAAACGTAGTTTACAAATAGAACGTATTATAAAGGGTATGAGTAATGGCAATGTTTGGGATGAACTAGAAAAATTGAGTTTACAAGTATCTTTGCCGGCCATTAAGCGAAAATATTTTGAAAAATTATAGGACATATTATGTGTGATACCTGTGGGTGCAATATAACTTCAACAGATGAACCCAAGGCAGTGACAGTACTGGAAAATTTACTGACAGAGAATGATCATCAAGCTGCTCATAATCGAAGCCATTTTAATCAACATAATGTCTTATGTATCAACTTGATGTCTTCACCCGGTTCAGGTAAAACAGCACTATTGGAAGCAACTATTGAGGCTTTGCACTCGGAACTATCTATTGCTGTTATTGAAGGTGATTTAGAAACTGAAAATGATGCCGAACGAATAAGGGCTAAGGGTGTGACTGCTGTTCAAATATCTACTGGCACAGCTTGTCACCTAGATGCAAAGATGATTCACCATGCTTTACACCAAATTAAGTTAGCTGACTTAGATGTGTTATTTATTGAAAATGTAGGAAATTTAGTTTGCCCAGCTAGTTTTGATTTAGGTCAGCATCGTAATGTAACATTGTTGTCTGTAACTGAAGGTGATGATAAACCGTCCAAATACCCGGTAATATTTAGAGCTTCTGATTTAGCACTGTTAACTAAAATTGATTTGTTGCCTGTTTTGGATGATTTTGAGCCGGAGAATGCTAAAAAAAATCTACAAGCTCTCGCCAAAAATATTCCTATGTTACCAATATCTGCTAAAAAACTATTGGGAATGGATGCTTGGTTTAACTGGTTGCAACAAGAAATTACACAAATTAAATAAAAATAATTTTAGATTGGGTAACAGGACAATTTGATATAAAAAAATCTAAAGAACCTTAATAATCCTGATTCAGAAAATAAAGAATTATATTGTATAATATTGATTTAAATGAATATTTGGAGTATACAACTCCAGCTTTTAAACGTTTAGGATAAAAAATACATGTTATCTAAAGTCGTTATAGCTAATCGAGGTGAGATTGCATTACGCATTTTGAGAGCTTGTCGGGAAATGGGAATTAAAATCGTGGCAGTGCATTCTTCCGCAGATCGTGACCTAAAACATGTGCGATTAGCTGATGAAGCAGTGTGCATCGGTCCACCACCTTCAACCGATAGTTATCTCAATATTCCAGCTGTTATTAGTGCTGCTGAAGTCACTGATGCGGTTGCGATTCATCCCGGTTATGGTTTTTTGGCAGAAAATGCTGATTTTGCAGAACAAGTTGAAAAAAGTGGCTTTATTTTTATTGGTCCACGTCCAGACACAATCCGTATGATGGGGGATAAAGTATCCGCTATTGCTAAAATGAAACAGGCTGGAGTTCCTTGCGTACCCGGTTCGGATGGAGTGTTAGATGATAATGACGATAAAAATATTCGTATGGCCGCCGCAATTGGTTATCCAATCATTATTAAAGCAGCTGGTGGTGGTGGTGGTAGAGGAATGCGAGTAGTACGTGGCGAAGCCGCATTGTTAAACTCAATTTCTTTGACTCAAGCTGAAGCTGGGGCAGCATTTGGTAATGAACAAGTGTATATGGAAAAATACCTTGAAAATCCTCGTCATGTTGAAATTCAAGTATTAGCTGATAGTTACGGCAATGCAATTTATTTGGGTGAACGAGATTGCTCTATGCAACGTCGGCATCAAAAGATGATAGAGGAAGCTCCGGCTCCAGGCCTTACCAAAGAACAAAGACAAAATATTGGAGAAAGTTGTGCTCAGGCTTGTCGGGATATAGGTTATCGTGGGGCTGGAACCTTTGAGTTTTTATATGAAAAAGGTGAATTTTATTTCATTGAAATGAATACTCGCTTACAAGTTGAACATCCGGTTACAGAATTAATTACTGGAGTAGATATTGTGCGTGAACAGTTATTAATTGCGGCTGGCAAACCAATGACTTACAAACAAAGCGATATTAAAATTCGTGGTCATGCTATGGAATGTCGAATTAATGCCGAAGACCCAGATAATTTTTTACCCTGTCCGGGGATTATTTCTCGTTATCATGCTCCGGGTGGACCAGGAGTTAGGGTTGATACCCATATTTATAGTGGTTATCGGGTTCCACCTTATTATGACTCTATGATTGGTAAACTGATTACCCATAGTGATAACAGGGAATCAGCGATGGCACGGATGAGAATTGCACTCAATGAGATAATTATTGATGGTATTAAAACTAACGTTCCTTTACATAAGAATTTAATGACCGATGCAATGTTTTTAGCTGGTGGAGTAAACATTCATTATTTGGAAAAAAAATTGGGAATGAATTGAGTTATAGTTTTTCAGATAAATATTTTGGTAGGAGTCCAAGATTCATATTTTCAAACTTACAGTTTGGACTCCTATTTTCTGAAAAGAGAGATAATTGCTTGTACTAATGAAAGAGTTGCTATGGATCGTATATTGATAATGGCTGGTGGTACTGGAGGCCATGTTTTTCCAGCCCTTGCTGTGGCAGAAGCACTAAAAAATAAAAAAATAGAAGTTTATTGGTTGGGAACTCGCAAAGGTTTAGAATCCAAAGTTGTACCAAAAGCTGGTATAGAAATAAAATACATAAATATCAAGGGAATAAGAGGAAAAGGCATATGGGGATTATTACTTGCTCCGGTTAGAATATTTTTAGCAATTTGGCAATCAATCCGTATCTTGCGTGTAGTTCAACCAACTAAAGTAATTGGTTTTGGTGGATTTGTTACTGGTCCAGGAGGAGTAGCTGCATGGCTATTGGGTATTCCACTTTTTATCCACGAACAAAATGCGGTAGCCGGTTTGACTAATCGTTGGTTAGCAAAAATTGCCACTCAAGTAATGGAGGCTTTTCCCAAGACTTTTCCTAATGGTGCTATATGTACTGGTAATCCACTACGAAATAATATTACAAACTCAATATCTGATAAACATAAAAATTTACATGTTTTAGTTGTAGGTGGAAGTTTAGGAGCTAAAGTTTTAAATGAAGTGGTGCCAATTGCTTTACAACAAATGCCTAATAATATTGAAGTTTGGCATCAAACTGGTAACATACATTTTGAAGCAATGGAACAAACCTATTCTGAAAACCGGTTTAAAATTACAGCTTTCATTGAAGATATGGGAAAAGCATATGCGTGGGCTGATTTAGTAATCTGTCGAGCTGGAGCGATAACTGTCAGTGAGTTAGCTCAAGCTGGAGTTGCCAGTATATTGATCCCATACCCATACGCAGTGGACGATCATCAAACTTTAAACGCTAAATTTTTATCTATTAAACAAGCAGCTATATTATTACCACAGCCAGAGTTAACCGTAACCAAATTAACTAATATAATAATGGAATTTTACGAAGAACGATCTCGCTTACAAACTATGGCAATAGCGGCAAAAGGCTGTGCAACTCCAAACGCTCTGAAACAAATAATTGATATAATAGGTATTGAATAGTTCTGAATGATAGGAACTATACGTTGTTTATGTTTAGTGGTTACTAAATGTATGGGATTGGGTTCCAAGTAAAATTAATACTAGCAAAATATTAATTAATAGTTTAAAGTAGTACTTTGACACAGGGCTACCGCATTAAAATTTGCATAAAAGCAGAAAGTTATGGATACTAAGAATTAATAAAAAATCGGAGTATAACCATGACAGGAAATATAATAGAACATTTTAGCAAACTAGAAGAGCCAAGTATAGAACGGAAAAAATTACATGATTTAATGGATATAATAGTATTAGTAATTTGCTCTACAATAAGTGGAGCAGAAGGATGGGAAGGAAGAATTTGGAAACGAAAAATTAGAATGGTTACAAAAGT
>JAUCGN010000187.1 GCA_030378125.1 Thiotrichales bacterium HSG1
CACAAAAAATGTACTGACGAATAAATCATGAACCGTCAAGACTAACATTCAATCGACCCAATGTAAAGAAAATTTTTGCTACTATTATCTTTTTAGAACCTATAAAACTTAATAAAGTTGGTGTATTAAAACCATTTCGATAAAATTAATACAAATGATCTAAAAAAATGTGAATCAGACCTGATAAATTTTCAAAAACTGTCAGGTCTGGATAAAACTAAAACTTAGAAACCCTTTTGGTGTTATTATTACGGCTGCTAAACACATTTACTCGTTCACCCTTTTGGAAAAGAACGTCATCTTCTTGAATGATCACAACCTTTTCACCGCTATCTAATCTAACCACTACTTTTAATGCGTTTCTGTCAGTAACACCCTGTTCAAAATAATGTCCCAACAAACCACCTATGATTGCACCACCAACAGCAGCAAGTTGTTTACCTGTTCCACCACCGATTGTACTGGCTGCAATACCACCAAGGATTGTACCACCTGCGGTACCAATTATAGTTCCATCTTTCCTAATTGTAGCTAATTCAACACTTTCCACCATACCCTCTTCAACATCTTCTACTTGCAATGCATCAGATTCATTATAAATTCTTCCAGAACGATTGTTTGTACAGGCTCCCAATAAAAATGTAATTAGGGATATTGCTAAAATTAATTTTACTACTCGCATATTATTACCTCAAGTTGTTGATATATAAGTTTAAAAAATCATTAAAGTTGTTTAGTTACAAATTTTACTATTTTATTCAATAAAATAACCACAGCATCATTAGTTGCAAATACACTTCCCTCTGCATCTTTACTCACAGAATTTTCTATTATTTCAAATACTTGAGTAGATTTAACCTGACGTTTTGTCATATCAAACAGTTGCACTCGTACAACTAAACGTATCTGACTTGGTTCAGTAAAAAATTCCTGTTGCAAACGCAAAATTTCAGTATCCAAACGTAATTCACTAGCTATTGGGGCTGTAGTTGCTGACAAAACCGCCTTAAACTTGCCACTGGTCTCTAAATAATGTACCAATAATGGTAACAACATTTTAGCGGGTGAATCAGTCCATTGTACACCATCATGATAGTTAATCTCATAACCATCACTAGTATAAACTAAAGCTGAAGTATCAAAACCAGAAGCCGCTTTGGGAATCGATACTAACAACATTTTATCACCCTGCATCTTGCTTGGAATTGCTTTCAGTGGCACGTTAAACAAATAAATTTTAGGGGCTGCGGTAATGTTCAGACTGAAAATACTAAGCAGAATAATAATAGTAATTTGTGACAAAGACATATTTATTTACCAAATAACAGCATGTTAGGTTTACGTTGTAGTTCTTTAGTAAAATTGCGTAAAGTGTTCAACAGAACCTGTAGTTCTCGCAGAGAATTAGTAACTTCTGGCAGTGCTTGACGAGTGAAGTAATCCATATCATGCCTACTATTTTTAACTGCAATACCAATGTCACCAGCAATTTTACCGATTGCTTTAGTAGTTATTCCCACTTCCTGCACTACATGATCTACTAAATAAATGGTCTTAGCAAAAGTATGAGTGGTTTTTTTAATAGTGTCTGCAACCTCAGCGAAATCAATCGAACCACCTTCAACTGCTATTAGACTAGTTTCCAATCTATCTGTCAATGTAATGATTTTTTTACTTATTGTGTCAATATTATTAGTAATTTTTAAAGTGTTGACTAAAGTTGTTTCAATATCTTTGTCATGAGTTGCCAAAGTGTTACTGATCACTTCAAAATTATGTAAAGTTTTAGTCAAAGAAGTAATATTACTATTGGATAATAAAGTATTGGCAGCTTTAGATAAATCACTTATATTAGTTAATAAATTGTTAGTAGTCTCAGAACTCAGATTATCCAATAAACTGGAAATAGTCGCATCCAAACGTGCCAATAACGAAGGTTTGTTATATAATTCTGGATATTTTTGACCAGTTTTTACCACAACTAATGGTTTTGCAACGCTACCACCGGTTAATTCAATGTAAGCTAATCCGGTCAAACCCTGTACTGATAAGAATGTTGTAGTATCTTGTCTTAATTGTAAATCATGTTCTATATTTAATAAAACTTGTACTTCATTAGGACGTTTTGGATTTAAACTAATATTATTCACATAACCAACAGCAACTCCGTTATATTTTACCGGAGATTTAAGATTTAATCCTGAAACTGATTCGTGAATATATGTTTGATAAGTTCGATAATGTTTTTTATCAAAATCAACGCTTAACCACAGCACTGAGGCAATCAATACCATACCTAAAACAATGATGAACAAACCAACAATAGCGTAATTAACTTTGCTATCCATAATTATTTGTCGGCATAAAATGTTTAGTCCATTGTTGCAATTTGCTCTGTTCGGCTACTTTATTGAAAGTCGGCTGTCCAGTTGCGTCTCTTTCTACCAGTACTACTTGTTCTGGTTGTAATAAATCTAAAAAATAAGGTGAATGAGTTGTCAAAATAATCTGGGTTTTACCAGCCTTAATAATTTTACAAATTTCTTCTACCATTAAACGAATAGTACGGGGGTCTAAGCCATTTTCAATCTCTTCAATTACAATTAATGGTGGTGGATTGGGATGGCGTAACAGTGCCAATAATGCCACGATTCGCAAAGTACCAGTTGACAGCAACCAATCGGCAATTTTGCATTCTCCTTCAGTCAATTCCATATAAACATTACGTTCTAATTCAGTGCTTAACACAACTTGTAGATTTTGAGCATATGGTAATATACGTTGTAATGTTTCTAAAATTCCCTTAAATACCACTGGATTTTGTTTACGAATAGCTAATAAATATTTTGCAATGTTAGAACCATCTTTATTTAATTGAACCTTGCGACTAATTCGCTTTTGGCCAGTTGGAGCTAACATGTTATCTGGATTTAATGCTATAAATTGCCAGTCAAAGCTATCCCAAAACTTTTTATTTTTATTAACATTTTCTAACCACTGCATCAATTTGGTAGTTGTAAAAGAATCACCCATACTTTTGATATATCTGGATAAAGCAGCCCATAATGCTGAATTTGCTTTAGATAATATAGAAAACTCATTGCTGGCTGGAGCTGAAAAGTCAAAGGAGTCTACCTCTGAAAAATAAAAAGCATTATTTGCTTTACGTTCAACCATTAATGTTTCATCGAAAGCTAATTTTTCATTTTGAATTAAAAGCTCTTTTTCTTGATCAAGCGTCACTGCCATATCAGCACAAAATGTTGAACCATTCATCTGTCTACACAGTTTGAATCCCATCGGATTAGATTCATAAGTTCCATCTTCAGAAGTTTCCAAATCGTGAGTGGTCATTTTGTTACGCAAATGTTCATATCCACGCCATCGGTTCATAGCAGTATCTAAACCATGTTTAATAATTGTTTGATAAGTTTCTAAACCTTCAATAAAACTACTTTTTCCAGAACCGTTATTACCAATAAAAACTGTTAATGGTTCCAGTTCAACAATACCACTGTCTTGAATGGCTTTATAATTTTTAATCTGAAAATTTTTGATGGCTAGGTTGTTCATTGAATATCTTCTCTACTGAGCTTATGCTTATTATACCATATTTATAAAGACTCACCAGATTTTGGCAGTGTGCTTGAAGTGTTAAATTACAGTAAAAAAGCCGGAACCCTCCAAAGAATTTTGATAAATTTTAGGCGAAACGTTGGGTTAAAATATCTTCCAGACCCAATGCTCTTGTGATAATGCCAATGGATACGGACAAAATTATGAATGATTTGATGAACACCCAAAGTTCGTTGAAGCCCCTCTTTGGATTTGGCATAAGTGTTCGTCGTCGGAAGGTACTGTTTTTACATCGTAAAGCTGTATTTTGGGCCTCAACATGATTGGCATGAATCTCTAGTTCATCAAGAGGTAGTCCTGCACAGAATAGTGTTTGTTTTAAAAAATCTGTTAAATATTAAGTGATTAATAGATTTATCACTATACATT
>JAUCGN010000188.1 GCA_030378125.1 Thiotrichales bacterium HSG1
TAATGATACGGCGACAACTGAGATGCACACGACCCTTATCGTCGGCAGCGTCATGGGTGCATAAGAGACAGAATCTTGAAAATGTTAATTTATTTGAAATAAATGGCAGTGATGGGAGACAACGCCCTAAAGAGCAATGGCAAGTCTGCATTGATGCTATAGAGGGGGTTCGATAGTTATTTAACACCAGTACATGAATATTGTTATAATAATATTATACATTGGTAATGCCTTGAAAATATTGCCAACATTGGCGGATAATGATTATGAACTGGTTTTGGCTATAGATATATTGGAACATTTTACCAAAGAGGATGGGGTACAGTTTCTGACCCAATTGAAAAGAATTGCTAGTAAAGCGGTCTTAGTCAGTACCCCAAAAGAGTTTATTTCCCAAGAAATAGAAGCTAATCCTTATGAGAATCATCGTTCTTGGTGGAAAGAAAATGAATTGCTAGAAAATGGTTTTTCGCAGGTATTAAACAATGATATTAGTTGGGTTATTGTTTCACATTTAGAATAACTATATAATATTATAGGTGTTCATGGTTAAATTGGATTTTAACTTAAAAGTAAATATGATAGAAGCTTTTACTGATGGTGCTTGTCGTAACAATCCTGGACCTGGAGGTTGGGGGGTTTTATTGTGTCAGGATGGTAAGGAAAGCAAATTATGTGGTGGTGAACTGGATACGACTAATAACCGTATGGAATTACTAGCTACTATTATGGCGTTGGAAAGCCTTCCCCCAGCAAGTCAAGTATGTCTAACTACAGACTCCAAATATGTACAACAAGGTATTACCGAATGGATAAATAATTGGATACGGCGAGGTTGGAAAACTGCCGATAAAAAAACAATTAAAAATGTTGATTTGTGGAAACGTTTACATGCCATTAACCAAAAACATCAAGTCAATTGGAAATGGGTTAAAGGTCATAGTGGACATAGAGAAAATGAAATTGCGGATAAATTAGCTAGACAGGGGCTGAACTCTTGTTTAAAAAAAAATAATAAAATAGCTGATAATATTACTAAATATGAGATTAAGGATGATTCTAACATGCGTCAAGTTGTATTAGATACCGAAACTACAGGAATTGATCCAACAGATGGACATCGTATCATTGAGATTGGTTGTGTAGAGATAATAGAACGCCGTATTACCAGCAAACGTTATCATAAATATATAAAACCTAACCATAAAGTTGATGAAGAAGCGGTTAAAGTTCACGGCCTTACTAATGAGTTTCTCAGCGATAAACCACAGTTTTTCGAAATAGTTGATGAGTTTATGGATTTTATTCAAGGTTCTGAATTAATTATTCATAATGCTAGTTTTGATGTTGGTTTTATCAATCATGAGTTAAAGTTGTTAAAACAGGGTTGGAAGCCAGTAAAACAGTATTGCAAAATATTAGATACTTTAGCATTGGCTAGAAAACATCATCCGGGTCAAAAGAATAATTTGGATGCACTGTGTAAACGTTATAACATTGATAATTCTAACCGGAAATTGCATGGGGCGTTATTAGATTCAGAGATATTAGCAGAATTGTACTTGATCATGACTGGTGGACAAGTCAGCTTATTGGGAACCAGTAAATCAGACGGTGCAACAAATTCCATACAACGCATATCCAAAGATAGAAAACCTTTGACAGTTATTCAACCCAGTGAAGAAGAGTTACAAAGTCATGTTAATTATTTAAAAATTCTTAATAAAGCTAGTGGAAACAGTAATAAATTTAACATCTGGTAAGAAATAAAAACCCTCCAAGCCTTCAAAATTATGGAAGGTTTAATTTACGAATGATACATTTCCTTACAATCGGTATTTTATTAGGTTTATCAGCAGGATTGATTCCCGGACCACTTTTAACATTGGTTATTACAGAAACTTTGCAACATGATGTTAAAGCTGGAATTAAAGTATCTATAGTTCCAATTATTACCGATGCACCAATAATCATAGCAGCTTTTTTACTTATACCGCAACTAACTAATTTTAATAATATATTAGGTATAATTTCAATAATAGGTGCGTTTTTTATTCTATTTATGGGGTATGAAAGCATTAGAACACAAGGAATAGCTGATTTTAAATTTCAAGCAATCAAACCACGTTCTTTAGCTAAGGGAATATTGGCTAATGTTTTAAGCCCAAATCCTTATCTTTTCTGGCTGACTGTTGGCACTCCAATCTTAGCAAAAGCATTGACAATAAATATTTTTACCCCTTTCATATTCATAATTAGTTTTTATATTTGCCTAGTTGGTACCAAAATTATTTTAGCTATATTAGTTGGTAAATCAAAAACTTTTTTAACCGGCAAAGCGTATATTTATACAATGCGTTGTTTAGGAGTAATTCTAGGTATTTTTGCAATATTTTTATTTTTTGATGGTTTGAAATTCCTATACATAGAAATATAGGACTTACACCTTTACAAGACAATCAGTTAATATTTTTAAACAAAATGGAAATCTAGAAGTTTTATTTACAGATTCCCATTTTAAAATTATACACTTAAACAAGTAGTATGTTAGAAGTTCTTTATTTCACTGTTATCTTCTCAATAATCACTTTAGACTGTGGAACATCAGTTGGAAACTGACCACCACCACCAGTTTTTACCTGTTTGATTTTATCAACTACTTCCATGCCTTCAACAACTTTACCAAATACGGTATAACCCCAACCACTCATAGTTTTATCCTTAAAATCAAGAAAAGTGTTATCTACCAGATTGATAAAGAACTGGGCGGTGGCAGAATGAGGGTTTTGAGTGCGTGCCATTGCAATTGTGCCTCTGGTATTTTTTAAACCATTGTCGGCTTCATTACGGACTGGACGATGAGTTGTTTTCTGCACAAAAGCTTCGGTAAAACCACCACCTTGAATCATGAAGTTATTTATTACTCTATGAAAGATGGTTCCATTATAAAAACCTTCTTTAACGTAACGTAAAAAATTATCAACACTTTTGGGTGCTTTTGCAGCGTTCAATTCAATAACGATATTGCCAAAGTTAGTTTGCATAACTATGGATTGAGGTGATACCATGGTATCTGTCTTGAGTTTTGTTGTAATATTATGTTGTCCAACTTCATGGCAATAGCCTTGGATTGAAAATAATAATAAAAACATACTGGTAATGTATTTCACAAGTAATGCCCCTTTTTAGATAGTAGAATAAATATTTAATATAATTAATGCTTTCGACATAATATAAAAAATATATAAATAGTTAAAAAAGATAGTTGTGTTAAAATAGAGCTTTCAATTTAACCAATTAAAAACAACCGTCAATGGAAATTATAACTGTTTTAACCTGTCTAAGTCCAGTACTATAAAATATTTTAGGCGTCACCACTAATAAAAAATCCAATAACAAAAAATTAGTGACTGGCAAATATCTTTTAATGTATAAATATTGCATAATTACTCATTGCAAGACTATTTTAGATTCAATGTTTGTATTTATCCATATTATTATGGGGCTATTCAATGTTAAAAAACTTATCAATTATTATAAAAGTATTGATTTTTACCTTGCTAATTAGTACTTTAGTATGGTTAGGTCTTGAACAAATTCAAAGTAGAGCTATTCAACAACTTCTGTTTACGGAACTATCTAATGAATTAGAAATTCGGGCTAAAGAAGATAGAAATATTTTTGATCACTATGTTCGTTCTCATAATCAAGCTACCAAATTAATCATATCTCAGCGACGTTTTCAAACTTATTTTAAAAATGATAAATGGTTGAACAATAAAGAAATAGAACATCATTATCGTTTACCAGCTTGGCTACCAACTTCCTCGGTTATGCGAGTTTTTTTCCACGCTAGGTTTGCTATCCTAATAGACCCAGACAAGCAGGTTCGAGAGGTATATCACTATTTCCCAGAAGAATTACCATCCCAATTAGAAAAACCAACCACATTACTACAAAAATTAAGTCATAATCAATCTTATATGACTAGTTTAGATGG
>JAUCGN010000019.1 GCA_030378125.1 Thiotrichales bacterium HSG1
AAGTAATTGTCCCCATAGAATTAATCGGAATTTTACGCACTGGACAAGATAGTAGAATTATTTTTGATCAAGAACAAAAGACCTTTTTAGCAGCCAAAGTCAATTATCACGGTTTTCGTTTATATGCTAAAAGTATTGATGATGTTCCAAGTTTGTATGGCTATTTTATTGCTCAAGGTATTGATATAGTTGCCCAAATTCAGGAGATAGAAAAACTAAAAGTTTTAGATCAAGGTTTGACTAGAATATTTTGGTTGATTGCAATTGTTGGCATGGCTGGTGGTATGGCAGCTTTGATTGCCAGCTTATATGCTTCTGTGGAAAGAAAAAAACGTGATGTTGGAGTACTTAGGTTAATGGGACTTTCATGTCTACAAGTCTTTCGATTTCCAATTTATCAAGCCATTATTATCATAATTTTAAGCAATGTATTTGCAATATTTGGTTATATCCTAATCTCTTCTGCTATCAATATAATATTTATCAATGAAATAGGCAGTAAAATTTGTACTTTACCGTATTCTTATTTTCTCTTTATCTTTGTAATCACAATGATTATATCAATACTTAGTTCTTTGTTAGCCGCTTGGAAAACCACAGCCGTAGAACCAGCAGAAGCAATTAGAGAAGAATAAACAAAAAACTTTATTAAAGAAATATTTTGATAAAATCACGAATGTCTCTATAATATTCAAACATTACCCCTAATTGGGAATTTAAAATATCTTTGAATGGACAAAGATTTCCCTATTTCTATCAATATAAATTTAATTACTAAATGTTTGGATTTAATAAATCTCAAGATAAAAAACCAGGATTATTTACCCGTTTAAAACAAGGATTAAATAAAACTCGTGAAAATTTTACTTCTGGGTTAGCCAATTTATTATTGGGTAAAAAGGCAATTGATGATGACTTACTAGCAGAAATTGAAACCCTGCTATTGACTGCTGACGTTGGTGTTGAAGCTACTAATGCAATGATGGCAAATTTGACTGAACAAGTAAATAGAAAACAATTATCTGATTCTGAAGCATTATTGCAAGCTTTACAAGATAACATGCGAGAGATTTTACAGACTGTTGAATCTCCTCTAGTCTTATCAGTTGCTAAGAAGCCATTTGTCATCTTGATGGTTGGCATTAATGGGGCTGGAAAGACTACTACCATTGGTAAATTGACTAAACTTTTTCAAGCTCAAGGAAATTCAGTAATGTTAGCTGCTGGAGATACTTTTCGGGCAGCTGCAGTTGAACAGTTAAAGGTTTGGGGAGAACGTAATGATGTACCAGTCATTGCCCAAAATGATAAAGCGGACTCGGCTTCCGTTATTTTTGATGCTATGCAAGCAGCAACTGCTCGTGGAACTGATGTATTAATTGCAGACACAGCTGGACGTTTACATACTCAAAATAACTTAATGGAAGAGTTAAAAAAGGTACACCGAGTTATGAAGAAGTTAGATATGGAAGCCCCCCATGAAGTTATGTTAGTAGTTGATGCTGGTACTGGCCAAAATGCCTTAATGCAAGTTCAACAATTTCATCAAGCAATAGGAATCACTGGCATAACTATTACTAAATTAGATGGTACTGCCAAAGGTGGAATCGTGTTTGCGGTAGCTAAACAGACCAAATTACCAATTCGTTTCATTGGTATCGGTGAGCAAGAAGATGATTTACGTCCTTTTGAGGCAGATAATTTTGTCAAGGCAATTCTTAATTAGAACTAAATCTATATTTCTAATTTTCAAGGTTTTAATTAAAAATTAAACATTAAATTATGCAAGATTTTCCTCGTGAAAAGTTAAAAGAACTTGTGGAACAACAAGGTTCAATGTTAGGTGAAGACGCTGAACGTTGTGAATTTTTTTTACGTAATGCTTGTGGAAGTGAATATAAGCGTGAAGTATTTGTGTTGGTTAATGCGGTTAAGGAAGGTATACCTAAAGAATTAGCTAATCCACCACAGGCTTTATCATTGGATATAGTATCTGACTATTTATCTCAGCGTTTATTTGATAATTTATGGTTGGATAGAGTAGCTAGTGAATGGGCAGTGCAAAGTTGGGGTATTGCTTTAGGATTGATACCTGATGAGGAAATTACGGAACCTTCAACTCCCACTTTAGTTAATAATAATATTGGTAAAACTACCACAACTACAAATAAGCAATTTAAACAGCTCTCACCACTTAATCCATTAGATTATTTTCGTTTATTATGGTGGTTATTAGTTGTTCCCAAACAACTGCAACTTTATCGAAATATTTTTGGTAAAAAAGATGATGTTCAGGTTGGTAACTGGTTGATTAGTAGTTTAATTTGGTGGCCATTATTAACTTTAACTTTAGCGTTATCATTGGAAATGTTACCGTATGTCGAAAAAACGTGGTTGCCGAACGCTTTTTGGTTATTCAGTGGTTTGATATTTTTTTGTTGGTTACTAACCGGTTGGTTAAATACCAGCAAAGATATATTAGTGGCTGTTATGGTATTGCTTTCTGGAATGGTGGCAGGTATTGTTGGTGGAGTCGTAGCAGTTCATATAGCAATTGATTTAACGACTGGTATTATGATCGGTACAACCATCTGTTTAATCATAATTATAACTAATTTTATGGCAGTAGTTATTGCAAACGATATGGCTATAATAGTGGCAGGTGGGGTGGCAGTTGGTGTTACAGTTGGGTCTGCTGTTGGCATAGGAGTTACCACTGCTGGATTTGTAGAAGGATTTATTGCTGGTGGTATAGTTGGGTTTGTTACTGGTTTTGTAGTAGATTTTGTAGCTGATGTAGTGGGCAATGATATAGAGTATAGTTTGGAGACTGGTAAGCCATACTTATTAGCTCGAATTAGTTTTGTATTATTAATTATGATTTTTATGGGAGTGATCGGTTTGTATGCTTATCAATTGCTTGGGTGAAAATACTTGCTGTTTCTGCATCCAACAGCATTGAATGTAGCTTTTAAAGAGTAGTTCTAAAAAACGTGCAACCGAACACTATGTATAATTTACTGAAATGGTCGGTTTCATTTGATTATATCGACCCTTGTATAATAGACCCATGATTAAAAACTAAGAGAAAAAAATTAAGATAAAGTGTAGGTAGGAGGCCGTCCGACCATGAAGCCAAAGAGCTTGTATGTAGATAGGTTCCCACCTTCTTCACCAATACCGAAGGCCTAGGCATACCCTGTAAATTTGCAAGGTAGGTAGGTGATTATGTTACAAGGTTGGAGACCTACACAACATCTTAATCTGATTACTCATTTAATACAACATGGAATTATATATGACTAAGCAAACATATGTTGGAATAGATGTAGGTGCCTCTGAATTAGTGGTAGTCATTATTCGTAATGGCAAACAGGGTAAAGCCAAAACTTTTAGTAATACACCTGAAGGCAGTAATGCGTTGATAAATTATTTGAATCCTAAAAAATGTAAAGTAAAAGTATATCTTGAAGCCACTGAACATTATTTAGGGCTACCAAAGTTAGGATTTATTTATAAAAGAATCAAAAGTTTCCCACTTAACTCGATAAACACTATTGCCATCTTCATCATATACATAGTTTAATTTTTCAACTTTATCTTTTATTTCTTTTGCCTTGATGTAGCCATTGAAAAGTGCTGATAAAAACGGGCTATTTGGATCATTTTTAAGTTCTTTATAAGTAATGATTATTACATCAGTTGATCTTGTCAAGACCGTATAAAAAAGAGCTCCGGGTTTAACCCAACTATCTTCATTGAAAATATCAAATGATTCGGCACCAAAAAATACTGAAATTGGAGCGTCTATTCCTTGTGAAGATGTAAAAGAACATGCCCTAACTCTATTTGACGACCAATTAGCTCTTTCCTTATTTATAGCAACCCATTCTATTCCACCAACATCATCAAAAGCTTTATCTAAAATAGATTTAACTCTTTGATTTTTAGTAGGTAAATCTTGATTGTATCCAGCTACTGCATAAAAAATGGTCACATCGGAAAACTTGTAATTCTCTTTATTGACAAAATTCTTGATTAATTCTTTTAATTTGGAAGCTTGTTCCTGTAAGGTATCACCAATGATAGCTTTGGGCCAAGCCCCTTTTCTGACAAACTCTAAATATTCAGATACTGAATGATCTCGATATGTTTCTAATGAAGCTGGATAACAACAGGCTGCAAAAATCCAAGGCATCATACCACATCTATAAACCCTTTGTAATCTATGAGTTCTGCCTCGCAAATCTAAACCAACTTCTTTACCTATGAATTTACGATCCCGGTAAATACCCTGACCATTATCATACGAAATCCAAATATTAGGTGTGGATTTTTGCTGTTTGGTTGGAAAGCTTATGGCAAATTTGGTTAATAATTTAATCCACGATGTGTGCATTTGGTGGGCTTCATCTATAAATATAGCTCCATATTTTCCATTTTTTGCTAACTCAAGTTTGTTATCAAGAGCCTTTTCCACAAGTGTATCTATCAGTTTTACTTTTGCATCTTGATCATCTTTAGCTTTATTGAGAACAACACCAACACCTTTATATGCACTTTTAAACCATTTTCCAAATGTTTTGAATTGGATTTTACTTGTATCAGCTTGGGAATTTGAGTACTGTATCCTATATTTTTGTCTAAGATTATTACATAATACCATCTGATTAACTATAAATAATTGTCTTTCTTTAGGAAATTGCCTGGCAAACCAATTAGCCCTAGCCAATAATATAATCGTCTTTCCAGTACCAGATACACCACTAAGAACCTGATGTCCAAGCTGTTCCTTAAAAACCATCCGTTCTTGATATTTATCTAATGTGGAAATGATAGGTTTCTTATGTTTATCATCAGCTTTATGTGTTCTTGGATCAGAAATTTTACCTTGTGCAAAGCTAACCCTCGTGGAAAGATCAATATATTGACGTAATGTCCTTTTCATATCTATTGAAGTCACAGGTGCTTGAACTTCCACTTCAGCATAGTAATTTTTTATGATATCGCTAAAATAAGCCTCAACTTTTTTATGATCCTTAGCAATGTCTTTACCAAAAACGTTGACTTCTATATCACCTTGCAACAACTCAGGCATTTTGTGAACATGTTCATCCCAAAAACATAAAATCGGAACAATAGCCAAATCTTGTAACCCCGGAACCATCCTATAATGTTTTGATAAAGCTTCGTTTAAATTTTCTTTCACTCTTTTCAATTTTGGAATCGGGTTATATTCCTCTCTATGATCAGATAGAATTATGTTGTCTGATGTAACTGATTTAACATATTTACGCAACCAATTTTTCAATTCAATAATAATTATTCCGGGATGTTCAACATCATTTAACCATATAACAAAGTCAGGTGTTAAGCCACCATGTAACTTAGGTTCATGCCAAATTTCCCATTCTTCTGGAAGTTGACATAGAATTTCTAGGAATTTATCTTCTTTTCCAGAATATTTGAAATTATCAGGATGTGGGTTCTTAAATTTAGCCATTATTTGATTTTGAAGTTATTTTTGTGTGTTTCTTCATAAGTGATTTTTTCGAACGGTTTAATTTAAATTCTTTTAGTGTATCATAATTGCGTAGTTAAATATTGAAGAAACTCAGGTCTTAATTGAACAAGTTGCTAAACAAAGTAAATTTTTGGCTGATAAACTATTGCAATTGGTAGGTGAATTTGAGTATTATGAATTGCAATCTTTAATTAAACAGACTCAAACTTTACATGATAACTCCTATAGTTATTTGATATTATTGTATTCGATCCTGTTAGGAATTGTTATGTACCTAATCAACTATCACGAGTGAAACTATGAACTGGAATAACTTATCTAGAGAAAAAATAGATTTAAAATTACCACTTTTAATCATCAAAGGTTCTAAAGGATTTTTGGCCTGTGGTTATGTAAATGTCGAAACTTGTAATAAAACTGGCGAGGTTTGTGCTATTGTTAGTGGAGTAAAAACCCACGATGATATGCTAAACACTGATATTAAGTTTGTCTCAGACAAAGCCAAAGAACTTGGCATAACTGAAGGGATGGCTAGTGCAGAAGCTATTGAATTAATGCGTTAATTTGTGTAGCTATTGAATATATATCGGTAAATCTGTCAGAAACAACTGGCAGGTTTTTGAACCAATTACTACTCCATACGAGAAGTACCAAAAAACTATAGGAATCCTACCATGTATAAATATCTCCCACTTTTAATTGTTCTCATTTATCCTTTTAATTGTTACGCAAAAGATGTTGATAAACAGATTTTATTAATTAATTCGTACCATCAGTCTTTGGGATGGAATGAAGAAATCTATCAGGCAGTGAAAGACGTATTTGATTCGGCAAACATCAAGTATCAATTGCATGTTGAAAATATGGACACTAAACGGGTAAAATATAACGAAAATTATCAACAACGTTTATCTGAAATATATGATTATAAATATAATCAGGATGGTAAAATTCACTTCGATTTAATTATGTTAGCAGATAATAACGCATTTGATTTTATGAATAAATATCATGGTAAATTATTTCCAACCGTACCAGTGGTATTTTTTGGAGTTGCTTTTAATAAAGGTTTAAAAGTAACTAATCCTTATTTTACTGGTGTTGAAGAAATATTTGATGCTCCAGCAACTGTAGAAGTTGCGTTAAAACTTAATCCCAATCTCAAAGAGATTTTTGTAATTAATGATTTTTTACCATCTGGTATCGCTTGGGCAAAAATGATTAAAGATGACTTACAAACGAAAGGTTATGATAAAAAATTCAAAATTAGTTTTGCCGGTGATTGGAATATGTCCGAATTACAGGAATATATAGATAACTTACCCGAAAATAGTATGGGAATAATAGGTTTATATTTTCGTGATCGTGATGGCCAGTTTTTTACTGTCAAAGAATCGGCTAAGTTAATGTCGCAAGGTCATAGTACTCCAATTTATACATTATTAAATCTCTATTTAGATAAGCAAGGTTCAGTTGGTGGTAACGTTATCAGTGGTTATTATCAAGGTGAAACAGCAGCCAAATTGGCAATACGTATTTTCAATGGAGATAAGGTTAAAGATATTGCTATCGTTAGAGAAGGAGCAAATCGTTATATCTATAATTATCAGGGCTTAACAAGATTAGGATTATCAGTTACCAAATTACCCAAAAATAGTATTATTTTGAACCAACCTTATTCATTTTACCAAGAACACAAAACCTTTGTATGGATAGTGATTATATTTATTACTATTTTACTTATTGTAAACATTTTCTTGCTAAAAAATATTGCTAAAAGAAAGAGAGTCCAACAAAAATTAAAACAGCTCAGTAATGAACTAAAGATAAAAGCTGAAGAAGCAGATGCTGCCAATAAAGCTAAAAGTATCTTTCTAGCACACATGAGCCATGAATTACGCACTCCGTTAAATGCAATCTTAGGTTTTTCCCAGATCATCAGTGATTCCAAAAGTCTTAGCAAAACTGATCGAGATAATATTAACATTATTACAAATAGTGGTGAGCATTTGCTAACTTTAATTAACCAAGTTTTAGACCTATCTAAAATTGAAGCTGGCCGTACCACAATTAACAACAATAATTTTGACTTGCACCAGTTGTTGGATGATTTAGAAATAATGTTCAGTCTTAAAATTAAGGAAAAAAATCTGAAATTTATCTGTGAAAGACAAAGTTTACTGCCTCAATACGTAAATGCAGATGATGTTAAATTACGCCAGATTTTAATTAATCTATTAAACAATGCGGTAAAATTTACTAAAAAAGGTAAGGTAGAAATATATGTATCTCATAACGAAAAACATAAAACTCTTGATTTTATTGTAAGAGATACTGGACATGGAATTGCTAAAAACGAACTAGATAATTTATTTAAGGCTTTTATCCAAACCAGTTCTGGTAAAAAACAACATGAAGGTACTGGTTTAGGTTTATCCATAAGTCGTAAATTTATCCGGTTAATGGGTGGTGATGTAACAGCAAATAGTATACTGGGTGAAGGAACTACATTTGAGTTTTATATTAAATATAAAATACCTAATACAAATAAAGTATTGCAACCTGAAGCTCCTAAAAAGGTTATTGCTTTAGCTGCAAACCAGATGGAATATCGTATCTTAATCGTTGATGATAAATGGAGTAACCGACAACTGATGGTTAGTCTGTTAAAACCACTAGGTTTTATGGTCAAAGAAGCAGAAAATGGTAAAAAAGCAGTTGAAATATTTAACCAATGGCAACCACATTTAATTTGGATGGATATGCGGATGCCAATCATGGACGGTTATAATGCCACTATGGAAATAAGGAAACACGTTAAAGGTCAAGGAGTTGCTATTATTGCTTTAACTGCCAATGCTTTAGATGAAGGACGTGCCAATATTGAGGATGCTGGCTGTGATGATTATTTACAAAAACCTTTTAATAATGCCTGTATTTTTGAAATCATGCACCGGCATATTGGTGTTAAATACATATATCTGGATGATTCTTCAGCTAATACAGAGATCGATCATACAGAAGAGTTTACTCCACATACTTTATCTCAATTACCAAATGAACTACTGGAACAGTTACTCCAAGCCGCTACAATGTTGGATATGGAGGAAACTCAAGCTTTAATTGAACAAGTCGCTAAACAAAGTAAATTTTTGGCTGATAAACTGTTGCAATTGGTAGGTGAGTTTGAGTATGATGAGTTGCAATCTTTAATTAAACAGGCTCAAACTTTATGAACGATATTTTAATCGTAGACGATGCACCAATAAATTTACGTGCTTTAAGCCAGACTTTGATGGAAGTTGGTTATAAGGTACGACCGGCGAATAACGGTAAGGTTGCATTAAAAGTTGCGGAATCGCTGTTGCCAGATTTAGTTTTATTAGATATTATGATGCCAGATATGGATGGTTATCAAGTATGTAGATGTTTGAAATCAAATGAAAAAACCAAAAATATTCCAGTGATTTTTATTAGTGCTTTAACTGATGGCTTGGACAAAATAAAAGCATTTGAAGCTGGTGGAATTGATTATATAATGAAACCATTTCATAAAGAGGAAGTTTTAGCTAGAGTTGACACTCATATAACTTTAGGAAATGTAAATAAGAAACTTATGCTGCAAAATCAACATTTGATTACATTAAATAAAGAGAAAAATGAATTTTTAGGAATTGCTGCCCATGATTTAAAAAATCCTTTATCCGCAATTAAAGGTTATTCTGAGGAAATATATGAAAACTTTGATTATATGTCTAAAGCAGAAATTTTAGAGCATATTGGTTTTATTCAAAATAGTTCTCAACAAATGTTTACTATAATCACTAATTTATTGGATGTTAATCAAATTGAATCTGGAAAAATTAAGTTATCGCTAAAAACAACAGATATCTTTCCTATTTTAAAAGATGTACTAAATCGAAATATTGTAATGGCATGTAAAAAAAATATATCTTTTAAGGGGTTGGAAAATTTTGACTTAGAAAATAATACCAAAACCTATGATGCTTACGTTGACATTAATATTGTAATTCAAATATTGGATAATGTAGTTTCTAATGCAATTAAATATTCTTTCATAAACAAAGATGTGACTTTAGGTTTGTTCCATGATGAAAACATGATATATTTTAAAATTAATAATCAATGTAATAGTTTTACTAAAGAAGATAGAAAAAAATTATTTATTAAATTCAGTAAATTAAGTGTAAGACCAACTGCCAAAGAACATTCTACTGGTTTGGGTCTATTTATCGTCAAAAAATTAGTTGATATGTTATGTGGTAAAATTTGGTGTGAAGACAATACCGAAAAAGGTGTAACTTTTATCATAACCTTACCAAAATTTACAAAATAATCATCAGTTAATATATTATTCGGCTATCAATCTTAAACACTGGTTGATTGGTTATAGCAAAACCAGTATAAAATGATTGTGTATAATTTTAGTATAAACAAATAGTTCATATTTTATATTGTTATCATTTTATACTGGTTTTGCTATACATAGAGCAACTGCGAAGATGGACGGTTGAGGATATACAGGAACTGGTGAAAGTACGTCGCAAACATAAGAAACTCGAAACGTTTGTAGCATCTAATGAACTCAAACGTATAACACTTTTCTGTTTCATCGTCCTATTGCCTTTTGCGATTGGTATTCCAGTTGCACATAACTGTATAGGCATAATGCGAGCACCACATGTATAGTTATATAGATTAGATAACTGGCTTATTGTTACCCACCAAATAACCATAAATTAATTCTAATTTTATCTTGAAAGCTGACCTATGGGCAGATCAAAAATGGTGTTAGGCAATCCTGAATAAAGTAGTACTATCTTCAAAAAACTGCAATATTTCAAAAACTTGAAAAAGTTACCACTGCCTATTTTAGGACTACCAAAAAATCTTCCAAACCCAATGCTCCTGCAGTAATGCCTAAGCAATCCTCAAGAACTATAAAATTTCCTTAGCAGATACTATACAAAAATATATTTTAAGTAATTGATAAATAACAATTCATATGTATATTAATTAATTGGAATATGATATATCTTTGTCTATGCACTTCCACAATCTGGACATTGATTTTTATCAGTTATTTTTTTAGCTAGAATTGATGTTGATATAATAATTTATGACCCGATACCATTTAAAGTAATTGCAGTACTTAAAAACTTTTTCTGAAGAATTATGGACAACTAATCTGAAATCATGAAATTAATAAATTTATTTATTCTATCCTTTGTAGTGAACGCAGTAGGTGCTGCTCAAGACAAAGTTTTTTTAAACAAAACATCAAATCCAGTTTACAAACAACACTGTGCTGAATGTCATGGTGCAGATCGTTTAGGCAAGACCGGACCAGCTTTATTGCCAGAAAATTTAAGTAGATTACGGAAAAATAAAGCTAACCAAGTTATTAAGCAGGGATCAGTGGCAACCCAAATGCCAGCTTTTGGAGACAAACTTTCTGATGTTCAAATCCAAACTTTAGTGGATTATATCTACACTCCATTGCCAGAAATTCCAAACATGGGTATGGCAGAAATTAAAGCTACTCACATTATTCATCACCCAGTAGGCAGCCTTCCAAATAAACCAATTTTTACTGCTGATCCATTAAATTTATTTCTAGTGGTAGAACTTGGAGATCACCATGCTACAGTACTGGATGGTGATAAACTAGAACCAATTCATCGGTTTAAAACTAGATTTGCGTTACATGGTGGCCCTAAATACTCTTCTGATGGACGTTTTGTTTATCTGGCATCTCGTGATGGATGGATTAGCAAATTTGATATGTATAACCTCAAAACTGTGGCAGAGATAAGAGCGGGAATTAATACGCGCAATTTAGCTGTTTCCGCAGATAACAAATATGTGATGGTAGGCAACTATTTGCCTCATACTTTAGTTATGTTAAACGCTTCAGACTTGTCCCCAATTCAAGTAATTGATGTACAGGATGATTTGGGTAAAAGTTCTCGTATCAGTGCTGTTTATGTTGCACCACCAAGACATAGTTTTATTGCAGCTTTGAAAGATATAAAGGAAGTTTGGGAAATTCCATATAGTGGCAAAGCCAACTCGTTGCCAGTTTATTTAGGGCCAATGCACGATTACCGGCAAGATTCAGGTGAAGATTCTTTGGTTGACAAGAGAAGGTTTCCAATTCGGCGAATTAAATTAGATGGTTTCTTAGATGATTTTTTCTTTGATAAGAACTATCTACATTTGATTGGTGCAGCTAGAGATGGAGTCAAAGGGCAGGTCATAAATATGATTGTAGGACGTAAAATTGCCGAAATTGATTTACCAGGTATGCCACATCTAGGTTCAGGAATTACTTGGGATTATAAGGGTATCCCAGTTTTAGCAACACCTAACTTGAAAGAAGGTATCGTCAGTGTAATTGATATGCGAACTTGGAAGACAGTGAAAAAGCTTAAAACTCAAGGCCCGGGATTTTTTATGCGGAGCCATGAGAACAGTAAATATGCGTGGGTAGATGTGTTTTTTGGACCTAATAAGGAAGCAGTGCATATTATCGACAAACAAAGCTTAGAAATTGTGAAAACGATACGACCAGCTAAAGGTAAAACTGCTGCCCATGTGGAGTTTGACCGTTATGGTAAGTATGTTTTATTAAGCATTTGGGATATGGATGGGGCTTTGGTTATTTATGACGCAAAAACCCTGCAAGAAATCAAACGTTTACCAATGCACAAACCATCTGGTAAATATAACGTGTATAATAAAACTCGGCTTTCAAGTGGTACTAGCCATTAAGGACAGTTGGTAGTCCTAAGATAAGTAGTGGTAAACCCGTCATATTTCAAAACTTGACCGGTTTACCATTATGATAATCCTACTTGTAAATACCTGCACCTACATACATTTCTGTATCTTTAACTCTGTAAATAAATGTTTCTTTGTCAGCTATCTTGCCGTCAGTTGTAGTCCATTGATATGTAACCCATCCTTCACCTGTTTCAGATTGAGCAACATTTTTAAATTCCTCAAAAATTAACTTGGCTTTGGATTTATCCTCATTTTTATCAGTCACTTCAAGCAAATTTGGATGTTCCTTCAAGGAAGGCTTCATTGGGTGAGCCAACATTTTACCCGGTAATTCCACCAAAAATACATAAGTGTTTTTCCAAACAAACTTACCTTCTTTATTAGCAATCTCATCAATTGCAGCTGCCTTGTCTTCCTTAAGCATTACAGCAGCTTCTTTACTTTTATCAACACATTCTTCTTTTGTTGCATCACCATCACCAGCAAAAGAACTTCCCGCAAAACATAGAGATATTGTCAACATCCCCAGAGTCAAAAAATTTTTCATACCTTACCTTTTAATCCGTAATAATTTAAAAAGCTATAAAGTCTAGCCAACCAAATGGCAACATACCATATTTTTTAATGAATGTAAATTTGCCAATTAAAAATTTTGAAAACGAGTTTCATATTTGGAGTTGTAACATTAGATCATATTAGCATATGTATATGATTATCAGTTAAAACAACCAAGGAGTAATCTGTTTTTGCTTATTTTCATAAGCTTTGATTGCATCAGCATGTTGCAAAGTCAAATCAATGTCGTCCAATCCGTTCAATAAACAATATTTGCTAAAGTTATCTATCTCAAAAGAAAATTTCTCACCATTAGGAGTATTAACAACTTGAGTTGATAGGTCTATCGTTAACTTATAGTTAGGAATGACTGAAGTAAATAGAGAATCAACTTCTTGTTTATCTAACGCAATTGGCAATATACCATTCTTAAAACAGTTATTATAAAAAATATCGGCAAAACTAGAAGCTATTATGGCTCGAAAACCATAATCAAGTAAGGCCCAAGGAGCATGTTCCCGACTAGAACCACAACCGAAGTTATGTCTGGTTAACAAAATCTCGCCACCTTGATAATCAGCTTGATTAAGTATAAAATCTTTATTTAAAGGTCGATTAGTACAGTTTTGACCGGGTTCACCGTGATCCAAATATCGCCATTCATCAAATAAATTGGGGCCAAACCCACTCTTATGGATAGATTTTAAGAATTGCTTGGGGATGATAGCATCAGTATCTATATTGGAACGGTCTAATGGCACTACTAATCCAGTCAAAGTGGTAAATTTTTGCATAAATTCTAAAGTGGTTTTGTTTAAAGAATATTATAGTTTATCATCATTCATAATTTTGCGAAAAATATTTATTGTTTTTTTGTATGCAAATATTCCAAAATAAATTGATCGTGTAAAGTCCATTCCATCCATTTATTAATACCATATTTACCACACCACAATATCTTATCATTTTCTGCTAAATACTGATTGTTTTCTGGTAGCAAAATTTTTTGTTCTCCACGAATCAATAACAACGGCAAACATTCCAACATATCATCTCGATTTCTTGGGTTGCGGAGTAGGCAATCTAGAGTTATTAACTCACCAATAGCTAATTTTTTGCAAATAGTTGGAGTTTGTTCAGGAGTAATTACCGTTTCCCAAATGTTAGGTCTAGTATCATTTAAAATATTTTTCTTTATATGCTTTAGTAATTCACGTATCCAAGCTAATTTACCACTGTGCTTAATTATTCGCATAAAATCAACTAATAATGGAGTAGTAAGCAATACTCGAATATGGCTCGCAATAATTTTACTAGGCTGCATAACTATATCGGCTTTTGCTGCAGCAAATATAATTTGATTATGAGTTTTATTTTGTCTAATTACCGTGAACAAGTTTGGATTTAACGCCTTAGCAGTCATAACTATAGACAGGTTATTAACATCGTCATCAGTTCCAGCCACGATCCCAACAGCCTGTTCAATGTGAGCCTGTTGTAAGGTATGGGCTTCGGTACCACGACCAGTTATAAATTCTCCTTTAATTGGATAACCAGTTCTGTCTGGCATAGCTTCTATTACTACCAACTGTATGCTGGTTACATTTTTAAATTGTTCATATACCGCTTTCCCAAACCTACCATAACCACAAAGTACCCATAAACCTTGTTGTGGTGGAGATATAGATTCACAAGATTTAATATTTAAACTATTAGTCAAACATTCGTGAAGTAACAACAATTCTGGGGTATGGAGGGCGGTATGTAATTTACGGGCAAAAATATCAAATGGATTAATCATATAATTGGTACCAAAAGAATCCATATTAGCAGATACTTCATGTGAATCTACCCGGCAAATAACGGTTAATTTTGGTCGTAACAGTTTGGCAGTTATGGCAACATGTAAATTAGCCAAATTATCATTAGTAATGGCAACGACTCCAGCACAATGAACATTTTCTAAACCACCTTTGACCAAATGAACCGGTTTACTGACATCAGCACATAGTTTTGGGACATAAACAGGATAATTTTTTATAGTTAACACATTGATGCGTTTTTGTTCCGACTCTATCACTACCGAACGCATTAACTTTTCTTCTAAGGCGTTTACCAGAGCTTGACCAGTATCACCATAACCACAGATTAAATAAAATGGTTCGTGAATATTGCGAACAATACGAGCAAAACGCCTTTCAACAATAGTTTTTTGTAACGCTTCATCTTTTAATAGGGCTAACAAGGCTCCAATAGCATAAATCCAAGCAATAACAGTCATATACATGGAAAATGTTACCCACATACGTTGCAATTTTGAAAACTCATAAGGAATCTCACCAAAACCAATAGTGCTACCCATATAAGATACAAAATAGAAAGCATGAAAGAAATCCATATACCACAGATTGCCATCATTATCTTTACCCGGTATTAAGGTTATGCCCACAGTCGCAATTGCATACACTGTTAATAGTACCAACAACGGAACTCGCATCCGCCGCATAACTAGGAAAATAACTGTATTCACTATTAACGCCGCAGCAAAACTATTTCAAATGCTAACAATAGAACTGAAATAATATTTGCCAACATAGCTCCTCCAGCCAAAGATACAATGCTCGCCATGATTGAAGGAGTCATTTCTGCATTAATACCCCATACCAAAGCTGCCATAAACAATTGTAAATCAGCTACTAAACTGGTTGCTAATAACACTGCTCCTACTTGTGAACGATCACCAAATTTGAGAATAGTTGCTACTAAATTTACGAATATAGCAGCAGCCAATTCGTAGACATGATGGTGGGATGGATTGTCTATATCACCTACAAAAAATCCAAAGTTAAGAGTTAAAGCCATCACAATAAAAAATCCAAAAACTACTTTTTCAAAATTCATACAATCATTTCCATACCACGATTACGATTATTTACTCCAATTTATCAACTTGCGGTTCGTCTTGCAGTTCGTCAAAATTATAGCTAATTAAAAATC
>JAUCGN010000189.1 GCA_030378125.1 Thiotrichales bacterium HSG1
CTTATGTATTGGACAGCACTTCGCAACATAATATGGATGCTTTGGCTCAGAAATATCTTAATTTTGCCACTATTAAATTTACCCAAGTTGCTGGAAAAGGTAAAAAACAATTATTATTCAATCAAGTATCTATTGAACAAGCTGCCCCATATGCGGCGGAAGATGCTGATATTACCTTGCAATTACATCACAAATTATATCCTCAGTTAGAAACTGTTCCTAAACTCAATTATATCTTAAATAATATAGAGTTACCACTTGTTTCAGTGCTACTTGAAATGGAGAGAAATGGAATACAGATTGATGCCGCTTTATTGCATGAACATAGCATTGAATTAAAAAATAAAATACAGAAGCTTGAACAACAGGTCTATGCACTAGTCGGCGAAGAGTTTAATTTAAATTCTCCTAAACAGTTACAAGTTATACTGTTTGACAAATTACAGCTACCAATCCTGAAAAGAACTCCTAAAAAAGACCCTTCTACAGCAGTGGATGTGTTGGAGGAACTGGCGATTGACTATCCATTACCCAAACTGATTTTAGAATATCGCAATCTGAGTAAGCTAAAATCAACTTATACTGATGGTTTAGCTAAACAAATCAATCCCCAAACTGGTCGAATACACACTTCTTATCAACAAGCTGTTACTAGCACTGGGCGTTTATCCTCTACTAATCCAAATTTACAAAACATTCCTGTTCGTAATCCTCAAGGGAGAAGAATTAGACAAGCTTTTAACGCTCCAAAAGGTTATAAACTGTTGGCTGCTGACTATTCACAAATTGAATTGCGGATTATGGCTCATTTATCCCAAGATGAAGGATTACTCACAGCTTTTGCTAATAATGAAGATATTCATCGTGCCACTGCATCCCAAGTGTTTGATACTTCTATTGATAATATCACTACTGAACAACGCCGCAGTGCTAAAGCAGTTAATTTTGGTTTGATTTATGGAATGCAAGCTTTTGGACTAGCAAAACAATTAAGTATTAAGAAACGTGAAGCACAAACCTATATTGATACTTACTTTGCTCGCTATCCAGGAGTGACAGATTATATGAATGAAACTAAGGAGTTGGCTAGACAACAGGGTTATGTAGAAACTATTTTTGGCCGGCGTTTATATATTCCAGAGATTAAATCTCGCAACCATCCAAGACGACAAGCCGCTGAACGCACTGCTATTAATGCTCCAATGCAGGGTACAGCAGCAGATTTAATTAAATTAGCAATGATTAGTATGAATAAACGTATCCAAGCTAATGATTTAGATGTTAAAATGTTAATGCAGGTTCACGATGAACTAGTGTTTGAGATTGCCGAAGCTGATATAGAAATAGCTAACAAACTTATCATTGAAGCTATGACTCAAGTAGCAGAATTGCAAGTTCCACTGTTGGTTGATGTTGGGATAGGTGATAACTGGGAACAGGCTCATTTTTAGTTAAGCGGTAGAATAAATTAGTAGTTAGTTTGGACTATTTAGAAATATTATTCGAAAACCTGCTAGATATTAAAGACCTAACAGGTTTTTCGATACAACTAGTTAACGTTTTTTTAGTTTTTTTACCAATTTTTTTAAAACTTGATCAGTAATATCAACTTGTTCACTAGCCCAAACCACGCCTTCACTTAAAATAAAATCGTAAGAACCTTGTTTGGCAATTTCTTGAATAACATCAATAATTACTTTTTGGACTTTATCTAATTCTTCGGAACGGCGAATATTGAAATCCTCTCCAATTTCTTCCTGTTGCCGTTTTAAATCACGTTTTAAATCACGAATTTTACGGCTTTCCTGCTTAATTTTAGTTTCGTTCATAATAGCACTATTTTTCCGAAACTTTTCTTCCATCTTTTTCAACTCGTTATTAGCACTAACCAGTTTTCTTTTACGCCGGGAAAACTCAGCCTCTAAAGCCTTACTAGCCTTTTGCAACTGAGGTGCTTCATCCATAACTTTGATTGCATTAACAAAACCAATTTTTAATTCTGCAAAAGCAGGAAAAGATAAAATACTACAAATTAAACCAACAATTAAATATCTCAATATAAAACTCCTTACCAATTAAAAGTTGTACCTAAAGTGAATTGAAAACTTTCAATCTGATCACCGTCTTTGTCATTTAGAGGTTTAGCTAAACTAAAACTCAACACGCCAACTGGTGATAACCAAATTGCAGACAGTCCAGTTGAATAACGAATTTCTGAACTATCAAAATCTTCATCAAAAGCATAAACATTACCTGCATCAACAAATGCAGATATTCTAAATGAACGTATATTTTCCGTAAATGGTACTGGTAAAATTACCTCCACATTACCAACTACCTTCAAATTACCACCTAGTGGCCGATGATTAGAATCCAGTGGGCCTAAAGTATTTCCTCTAAATCCACGCACCGTATGAGGACCACCCGCAGTATAATTCTCAAAAAATGGTAAACCATCATCATCTCCATAACCATCTCCATATGCCACATTACCTTTGAGCAATAGGATATAATCCTCAGCCAAAGAGTATAACCAGTGATGTTTATAACTTAGTTTATAATAGTTAAGATCACTGACTGGTAAAGCTGCCTCAATACTGACAGATTGTAACACTCCACTATCTGGAAATAACACTCGATTACGAGTATCGTGTCTCCAACTGGAGGTTAAGCGGTATGACTTATAACTATCACCATTTTTATCAATAAAATCATATATTTCATCAGCAGAATATCTAGTGGCTTTAAGAGTAGTATCATCAAATTCACCGCCTACATTGAAAAAATTATATTCACTTATAGGCAAACCAAAGTTTACCCCAGTACCATAAACATCGGTAGAGTAACGAGTTAAGTTAGCCCGTTCCGAATCGGTAGTGCGATAAAAAATGTTGAAACCACGACTGATACCATTTATTGTTGTATATGGATTAAGATAAGAAAAACGGTACAAAGTATAAACTCTACTGTTATTAAATGTCAAACCAACTCGTTTCCCGGAACCTAGAAAATTCTCTTGGGCTATGCTGATGTCGAATAAGGCACCTTGAGTTTGCGAATAACCAACACCAGCCATTAAATTACCAGATGGTCTTTCCACAACTTTGTAATCGACATCAACTTGGTCTATGGTGTTAGGAACCCGTTTAACATCAACATCTGCTTCTTCGAAAAACCTCAATCTTTTCAAGCGAGTTAGAGAACGTTTAATATCCTTGCTAGAAATCCAACCAGCTTCCATCTGTCTCATTTCACGCCGTAAAACTTCATCCCTAGTTTTAGTATTGCCAGAAAAAGTAATCCGCCGTACATAGATCCGTTTGCCCGGATCAACAAAAAAATTTACTGCTACTGTCTTGTCTTTTTCATTAATATCTGGCATTGCGTTAATATTGGCAAAATAATAACCTTCCTCACCAATTGATTCACTGATAGCCACTTTAGTTTTACTGATCTTCTTGCTGGAATAAAAATCACCAACTTTAAGTTTTATATTTTCCATCAGTTTGTCTTTGGGAACAATGAGATTGCCTACCAAATTGACTTCAGATATTTTATATTTATTGCCTTCAGTTAAGTTAATCGTGATATAAACATGTTTTTTATTTGGAGTGATAGAAATTTGAGTAGAATCAATGGTAAAGTTGAGATAACCTCGATCTAAATAGTATGAGTTGATAGTTTCCAGATCAGCAGCCAATTGGATTGAAGAATATTGGTCGTCTTTAGTTATAAATGAAAACCAACCTCCAGTACTCAACTTCATTACTCCCAATAAGCTGTTATCAGCGATTGTGTGGTTGCCAACTAAATTTATTTGATGAATTTTGGCAGCAATGCCTTCTTCAATATTAATTTGAATTTTGACCCGATTGCGTGGCAACGGAGTGACAGTTGATTTAATCAATACTGCATATTTACTCAAGCATTAAAAAGGATTGGTTTTGCTAGAGGTCGAGTTTTTAACCGTTCTGTTTTGGAAAAAGTAG
>JAUCGN010000190.1 GCA_030378125.1 Thiotrichales bacterium HSG1
TGGTTATGTTATTTGCGATAATCGTTTTGTATCCAAGACGTTTGGCTATTTTTAAGGCTTTTTTGAAATAATTTAAAGCGGTTGGATAATCACTAAGATTTTTATACGCAACTCCAAGGTTAGACAGCTTGCTTGCATCCCCAATGGTGTCAGGTGGTGCTGAGACTTGTTTATAATATTTTATCGCTTGTTGGTATGCACCAATGCTGTCATAGACCATGCCTATACTACTGAGAGTGCTATCTTGGCTAATATTTATTTTGGCCTGTAATGTCAATGCAAGTTGATAATGTTGCAAAGCTGCCTTATAGTCTTGTAACTTATAGTAGATTAAACCCAAATAATGATGGTCGGCACTTTGGCCATTTTTATCATTCAATTCTTGGTCTATAAATACCGCTTGCTGAAAATACTGTAAAGCTGCCTGATATTTACCAGTGCTGTAGCTAACTGCTCCAAGATTTACTAAAAACTTGCTAATATCTGCTTTATTATCATGTTGTTTGGCTAAGTCTAATGCTTTTTGCCATTTTGTTATAGCAGTTGTATAATCAGATGCGTAGAAAGCTTGTTTAGCATCATTATGTAACTCGTCAATATTTGATGTTGTAACCGCAATAGATAAAATTAAAACAGCTAAATATTTCATAATAATTTCTCGGTAATTTCGTGCAGGCAAACTTCGTATGTTTGTTTCTACGTTTTAAAAACGAATGTAGGAAGACATGTTTACCATGTTGTAAATATTATAACTATTAGCTTCTGGTAATTGCAAATTCTATAGGTATTTGTGAGACAGGAGTCCAAGATTTGGTAGTCCTAAATGATGTAGTGATGACCTCAAAAAACCTACTAGACTTACCACTACTTAGTTTAGGACTACCCAAAAATTATATGGTTCTGGAATACGTTGGAAAAGGAGCTAAAACTATTTTCTCGTTGAGAACTTTGGTACAATCTAAAGGTCTTTGGCAACAATTTTGGGATAAGATTCAACAATATGGTACCTATTCTTATTGAATCAACATCCAGTCATATGTCATATCTTATGCACACTAACAAATTACTACTTATCTAACGTCCATATTGGGAATATCTTTTATAAACCTCGAATTTCTAGCAACTGTGAAGATTTTTTTGACAGTTTTAGCTTATTTGCTGCCATATAGGATAATTTTATCAGACCTTGATGTAAACGATCATTGATAGTGACTATTACACTTCGTTTGGTACGAAGATTTTTTACCACAACAGTTGACATAAGAGGCAGGTTTATATGTGCTGCTGTCATACCATACATATCATAAATTTGTCCGCTAGTAGTTTTCATTCCATGTTCAGATAGTTGATACTGGGAAGCATAACCTCTGGTTACATAACCTTTTGAGCTAGGAATCCTAGGCATATAATTACTAGAAGGTTGTTTCAGATATCTTTTCTGATTATTTTTGAATCGTTTTGGTGGCGAGGGTTCTTTAAGATATTTCTGTTTGTTATTTCTAAAACCTGTTGCTGGTGAAACCCTTTTTGTTGGACGACTTTTTTGGTCATGTGGTACAGAATATATGGGCTTACCATTAGAACGTGTTGGTGGAGAAGTTGGAGCAAGTCTTTTGGTAGGGCGATTTCTATTCGGATATCGGTCATAATATCTTGGATCACGATATCTTGAATCACGGTCACGATAATAGTCATTATTTGATGATGGATATTTTGAAGATGGGACGACCGGAACAGAATGATTGTGGTTGTCAGATGATGGATAATTTGGGTGAACAGAGCAACTAACTATGAACCCTAATAGTGAAACCATAAATATATTATTTAGCATTTTCAATTTCCTGAGCTAAGTGATAAACAGCCATTGCATAATGTTTGCTGTGATTGTAACGAGTAATAACGTAATAGTTTTTGAATCCAAGCCAATAAGCAGTACCAATTTTAGTTTTTAAATCCACCACCATACCATTAGTATGATTTGGTTCTTCACCAAAATATTGCAGTCCCCATTGTTTAAGTTGATGTAAAGTATATTTGGGAGCAAAATCTAAAGCAAGTAGTTTTTTTATGGCATAACTTCTTATTTTAGTTGCAGTAATAACTGGCTCACCAGTCTGCCAACCATGTTGTTTAAAATAATTGGCTACACTACCTATAACATCAGCGTTATTAGTCCAAATATTACGTTTACCATCACCATCGAAATCTACCGCATATTTACGAAAACTACTAGGCATAAATTGGCCAATTCCCATCGCACCCGCATAAGAACCTGTTTGATGTAGAGGTTTTAGTCTTTCTTCACGAGTCAAAATTAAATAATCCTCTAACTCACCACGAAAAAAATCAGCTCTTCTAGGAAGATGAAAAGCTAAAGTTTTCAAAGCATCAATAACTCTAAAACTACCAGTATTTTTACCATAAATAGTCTCAACCCCGATAATGGCAACAATAATTTTGGCTGGAACTCCAAAAATGGCTTCAGCCCTTTGTAAAGTTTTAGCATTATTGTTCCAAAATTTCACTCCTCCCTTTATTTTTTTGGGGTTAACAAATATCTTTCTGTATTTATGCCAAGGTCTTTTTTTACCTGATGGTCGAGGAGACATAAGTTTGATAATGTCAGACTTTACTTTAGCTTTTCCAAGTAATTTAGTTAAATATGTTTTGCTAAATCCATGTTTGTAGACCATATCATTGATGAAATTTTCTTCAGTAACGACCTTAGCTTGTAGGACAACAGAACTTAATAATATTCCGATTAATACAAATAATTTAATTTTATTCATAATTATAACTTCCATGAGCAAGATTAACGCACTAGAAAAACCAAGGAATTGGGAACTAGGGAATTAATAATTTAGAGATTTGTTTAACAAAAGTTTTTTCATTAACAAAGGTAATATCAAACATACGAGTTAAATTCTGCATCTGTTCATCAGTTAAGTCAACCACCAACATAAAGAAATTTTGTGTATCTATTTTTAATCTCTTACGCATTTTGGCGTATTTATCAATAAAAGGACGAAATTCACCAGATTTACATTCAATAAATATTGGTATTTCATTTATCAAGAAAAATATGTCTAACTCGTTGGTATCCTTGTTAGGAAAATGAACTTTAAAACTCCTTAAACCTGAGAAATCCAATTCATACTTATGGCATAAAGCTAATATCTCCATAAAAGCAAACCATTCTAACCATTCACCATTAAAAAAATTAACAATGGGTGAAGCAGTTTGTAAGTCTAAATGGATTGAATTCTTCTTTTTATTGAAAAAATATCTGGCAACAAAAGCATATTCATAAAGTTCTTCACAAAATTCTTTAATAAAATCAGATTCTTTATCATAATTGGATAAGTTTAAAGTCATATGAGTATAACCTTTTTTTTGAATATATTTAATTTTATCAGTTACCATTCTTAATGTAACATAGTTTTCACCTAATTTAACCGCTATTTCATCAAAAAAACCTGTAGTATCAAGAGCTTTTTTATCTATATTTAGTTGGATATTTTTCTTTTTAAACCAAGTTAAAATTGGTTGATATTGTTTTTTTTCCGTCATGGTTGTCGTATTAAAAATATCTAGTTCAGAATTGCTGACAACACTTGGAGTTGGCTGTAGAGCATTTAACTCTTTTTTGACATTAAAATACTGTTTTAATATATTTTTAACAAAAAAAACTGTATTAAATATTGACATTGTTTGCTTACAAACTGGACAAGTAACCTTTTTACCAATATGTTGATCAGGCACTTCTCGTAAATACCCACATTTACTGCATCTAACGATTGCCATATTTTTCCTTTGGATATTTGTTCTAGGTCTTTAATCAATGTAGTCACAAGTTCTCATTAGTGCTTACCTTAACAGCATTATAGCATTAAAAATTGGGTGGTCTCAAATATTGGATACAAGTTTGAACCGCATAGTTAAGACTATCATTTCTTGCTTCGCCAGTGCCAGCTAAATTT
>JAUCGN010000191.1 GCA_030378125.1 Thiotrichales bacterium HSG1
TATTTTCTGATTTAGTTGGATTTACTGAACTATCAGCCGGAGTCTCAGCCTCAGATTTAGTAGAAAAGTTAAATCAAATTTTTATCGCCTTTGATCGACTGACAGAAAAACATGGATTAGAAAAAATAAAGACCATTGGGGATGCATACATGTTAGTTGGTGGCTTACCAACCCAACGTAATGATCATGTGGAAGCAGTTGCTGATATAGCTGTGGAAATGTTAGATGAGATCGCTTGGTTAAACGAACAAAATCAAGAAGATTTTAAAATTCGCATTGGAGTTCACACCGGTCCAGTAGTAGCTGGGGTTATAGGCAAGCATAAGTTTAATTATGATTTGTGGGGTGATACAGTGAATATAGCCAGTAGGATGGAGTCACAAGGTATTCCAGATGAAATCCAAGTTTCAGAAATTGTGTATCAACGGCTTAAAAATGAGTTTTTTTTAGAAAAACGTGGGCTGATTGATATTAAAGGCAAAGGCAAGATGAATACTTATTTACTTAAAGGTAGAAAATAATCTTATCAAATAGTTTATCTTATACTGGGATTAAGTAAAAAAAATATCTTGTACAAATTATTATTTTATATTCTTACAACCCTGATTTTTAACTGAATCTCCAGATTGTAGCTGTCTAAAACCAGTGGTGATTATTAATGTTTTATCCGGCAAGGCAATTGCTGTGGAACGTCCGGGTAGAGTATTGGGTAATTTATGGAAATGTGCTTTGTTATCTACCAACAACATAACACCATAATGTTCTTTGAGTTTTAGCAAGTAACGGAAGGGTATTTTTTTAGTCATTGATTGCCAGCGTAACTGTCCTTGACTACCAGCCAAAGGAATTTTTCCAGTTGGTTTAAGGAGCAAAGGTCGCATGTTTTTATCCAAGTCTAAAATAGGTAATAAGCTTTGTTGCTTAACTGGAAAAATATCTTGATTAATATGGAGTTTTAGTTTAGTAGTCTTTTTTAAACTGGCTAGTTGTTGGGTATCAAGGAAAGTCTTAATTTTTACCTTATTAGGATTTAATAAACTGGCAACTGTCTGTCCCGGATTGACCCATTCTCCCAAGTTCACTTTTCTCTGTACGATAACACCATCAAAGGGAGCAGTTATTTTTGTTTTGCTAATAGTCAGTTGTAGCTGTTGTTTTTGAAAATTTTGAGATTCCAATTCAGCAGTTAGACTAGCAACTTCAGTTTTGTGTTTTTGTAATAGCTCTTTGGATATATTAGCTCCTATACGCAGTTTATTCCTTTGTTTTAATTGGTAAGTTGCTAGTTTATGTCGAGCCTTAGTTCCTTGAGTGTTGGCATTTAATTGTTTAAGTTGTAATTGCCATTGACGATCATCCAAGCTAAACAATACCTCTCCTTTAGTAACTTTATCACCAACCTCAATTGCAACATTAACTATTTTAGCTGATATTTCAGCTGCAAGGTTAGCCTGTTGTAAAGGAATAACTTCAGCATAAGATTGTGAATTTGCTACTGTTAATAGTGAATTTAAATGGCAAGCTTGGATTAAATGTATATCTGTTTCGGAAGCGGCGTATCTGGGAATGATTAATAGTATTAATAAAAACAGGTAATTTATATTTTTCATAAGTTAAAAGGCGATAATGTTAATCAGGTGGCCATTTACCAGCTAGAACTAACTGTCTAATTAATATAGTTTTTGGTAGCCAAGTTAATATATCATCAAATTCATTTTCTACATATACATCCTGAGTATAAATTCTATTTTGAGTTGATGATGAAGATGTAGAACAATTGGAACCTGAATAACCACCGGTAGCATTAGTTCCATCTGGTATACCATTTTTTCCACATGAATAAATTATTGCCATAACATTAGAATTTGTTTCAGTAGCTATATTCTCAAAAGAAGTTAACAGATTACCATCCCGGTCTTCTACCTTTAATTCATGGCTAGGGTTGCTAACAGGCGGTTTTGGAAAAGATGAAGTGACAGGAAGAATAGGAAAATCACTAAATCCACCATCAACTCGATAACGAAATGGATTTCCCCAAGCATCATATTGAGTTACACCTAAATCAGACCAAGGTAAATAACCATCTGAACTATTATACTTGGTACATATATTTTTGACTGAATCAGTATAACCACTCACCTTACCATCTTTATCTAGAGATGGACATGGTAAATGATTGTTAAGAATAGCGTATCCTATCAATGCATCTTTGATAGTTTCTAAAGTTTTTTTAGTTTCTTTAATTTTTTGGTAGTCAATTTGTGTGGATAACGGCATAAGTAAACCACCCATTAAAAATCCAATAATAACCAGTACGATAGCCATTTCAATTAAAGTAAAACCTTGAGACATTTTCATTGTGGCAAATCTCTAGTTGTCGCTAAATAACTAGTCAAAGAATTTTTTGATAACCAAGTTAATCTATCATCAAAGTAATCATTTTCATCCGTTTGATACTGACCACTAATATAGGTTAGATCTATTGTATCATTCTTAGGATTTGGTTCACCATCTTTGCCATAAGAAAAAATAATAGCTATAACATGGCGATTACTGCTCGTAGTAGTAAAATTATTGACGCTTTGCTTATTTTTTATTGTAAATTTCTTATCTACATTTATTTTTATGTTTGTCGCAGAATAATTTTTATCAACCCGATAACGAAAAGGTCTGTTCCAACCATCATATCTTCCAACTCCTAAATCTGCCCAAGGTAAATAACCTTCTTTTGTACAAAGTGCAGAGTTTTCTATACCAATAACACTAGAATTATAACTCCCTTTAACACATTGTTTTTTATATTTAGTACATCTTGCAGGACAAGGTAAGCGATTATTAACAATAGCAAAACTAACCAAAGCTCCTTTGATTTGTTCTAAAGTTTTATCAGTATTATTAATTTTTTTATAATCCGCCGTTAAAACCATAGGTTTAAATAAACCACTTATCAAATATCCAATTATGGCCAATGCGATTGCCATTTCAATTAGGCTAAAACCATTGTATTTGTTCATAATAAATTTTACCAGTCACCCATCATTTGCGGGTATATTTTTCAATAATTCATAAGCTGTACGAACTGTCTTCTGTCGAGAGAAAATAAACTGCCATTTACGACCTCCTTTCTGTTGCCAAAGTACGGTAGACCTTATTCCAGCAAGCAATAACACTCGAATTTTATCTACATAATTTTGATTTTCTAAGAAATATTTATCACCATTTATTTTAATACGATAGTCAAATTTACTTATAGTTTCAGTATAAATTATAGCCAAATCATGTAATATTTCAGGACTATTAATCGAATGTTCTTCAATCTCAATTTTAGCTGTTTGAATTCCTTCCTGAATTTTCTCTATCATTTTAGGTTGTTTTATTAACTTGCGTTCCAAGAAAATCATCCCCAACACATATTGCATAACCTCCATATTTTTTTTCTCACCACCAAGTTGCTGAATTAATATGCTTAAACCAGTTTTGAGTCGCTCAACCCCTCCATAAACATCTACCACAGAATCAGCATCTAATTGTAATAAACTGTGGAAACTGGCATCAAATGGAGTTTGATTAAATAAGCCTTTTTGAGAAATTTGTTGTACTAACTCAGCAGTTTGAAACATTCCCGCTAAAGCCAATGTTCTACTTTCTATATCTTTTTTAGCCATATTTTAGTTGAATTTTTTATTGTTTCTAAACAAAGTTTTTTATAAAATAGGAGTCCATTCTTAAGCTAAAAGTTTTTTCCAAAAAGCTTCAGCCTAGAATACTTTAGTTTAAAAAACCAAGGTAAATCTTGGACTCCTGTTAAAGTATTTACTTGAAAATTTCTATTTTTGTCTATGTAACATCATAGCTCCAAAAAATCTTCCATGTTTCAAAAACTCTGTAAGATTCTTCACTACCATTTTTTTTTAGATAATCAAGTCTCAAACATTGATTGGATAAGCCGTAATTCGCCAGTCACGCCCAACTGCG
>JAUCGN010000192.1 GCA_030378125.1 Thiotrichales bacterium HSG1
TAAAAAGAAAAAAGGCCAAAAAAAATTGGATTTTTTTGACCAATTGTTTTCAACTTCTGTCAGTCGTGTGCGTCAACCTATTGAATCTCTTTTTAATTGGATTCAAGAAAAAACCAATATTCAAATGGCTTCCAAAGTTCGTTCTGCCAAGAAACTCCTTAGGTTTAATGGTTCATGTTTTTGGTAGACTTGCTGCTGCTATGTTTTTATTGGCTTTTGAATAGTATTTAATTATCTGATTTTAAATATATTTTTTTAACTCTTAATTCGCATAACTATCTCTCAACAACTCCATCAAGCAACAATTTGGTTGTGATATATTGCAAATATTTGGTATAACATCCCAACCTGCCGAAATCCAACAAAATTTATTAATTCCATCAGACATAGCCAAACGAACTGGTTTAAAAAATGCTAGACCAGTCAATGTTAAACTTATCGAACTTGGCCTACAAACCAAACATCGTGACCACAAAAATCGTATCTACTACCAACTAACAGAAAAAGGCCATAAATATGGTCAATATCAAGATTTTAATACAGGTAAAACCACTCGTCGTAACATAAGATGGTATGAAAACATACTAGAATTATTTCAATCAATATTAAGCTCTGCTCCAACCCCACTTTTACAACTATTTTGAAATCGTTTCTAAGTTCTTGTTTGGTAACGTGATACTAATAAGCTCCGCTTCGAGTTAAAAATAAGTTACTGTTCACCTGAGTGGTAACTTATTTAACTGAAAATAACCAAATTCCATAACCACACCAATAAAAATCCCAACACTATAACAAATCAAATCCGTCCATAAAAAACCACGTCCAATAACCAAAGCAACTAAACGATTCTGGCGTAACTCATCAATCCAAACATCATGATACAATTGGCTGAATTCAATGCAAAATGAAAATAATAAGGCAATAATTGCTACCTTAATAATAGACATAGTTGGAAACATAAAACCAAATAATAAGAAAACCATTAATGCCCATAATGTATCGCCAGCATATGCTGCTATGAAAGGTGGTAATGGATAAGACCGTGAAACCAATCCTAAAACTATTATTAAAATAATGCCAAATATATAAACTATACGGTTTCTGTGAAAACTTATATTAAAAACTGGTAGCATGATCATTCATATCAAAAATATTACAAATAACTTTGTATTTTAAAGTAAATAACCTTAAAAAAACTCCTAAACTAAATATAGGAGTCTAAATTTTAATTTGAAACAAATCTCGAATTCCAAAATTAAGTATTAAAAATTGGTTTAGAAAGAGTCTTTTTAGAACGCTTTGCAGCAACAGAAGCATCTTGTACAACTCGTTCTAATTCCTGTAAATAATCAATAAAACGCTTTCTGCCATTTTCTGTCAATAAACACAAAGTTTGGGGACGATTATTGGCGAAACTCTTTTGAATATCAACCAAACCCTCTTCTTCCAAAGATTTTAAATGACGACTCAAATTACCATCCGTTAGATTACACAGTTTTTTTAAATCACCAAAAGTCAGGCCGTTACGTTGTGTTAATAAAGATGTCAAGATTCCAAGTCGAGCTTTTTCATGCATCAACCGATCTAAACCTTCATAAGCAAAACGCCCTTCATCATTCGGTTTCATAACGCTCCACATCCCAATATATAATTGCAGCACCTAACAATTGGCCTATACCAAAAGTCAATCCCATTCCCCAAGGTTGTAAACTCAATCCATTCGGTGCTAACCAAAACAACACCATTGCAGCAGCTAAATAATACATTCCATTCCAAAATAAATGATTAGATAAATAAGGCCGAGCTGCTAAAATTCCCAATGCTAAAATAAGACTCCATAAACCCGGCAAATATGCAACTAAGTTATAATTAAAATCAGACGCTGAAGTAACCAATGCCCCAGCAAACAAACAAGGTCCAAATTGCATCAACATATTACGAGTTTTTGCTCGTTCCCAATCGTTTTCCAAATATAGGTAGCGATACCCCAAAATACTACCAATAAACATCACATTAACTATTGCGATAAACACCCAGAAATCAACAAACGCTCCAATCTGTTGTGGCTCAACCCAATAAGGCTGTACCAATGCTGCTACTAAACCACTTAAGCCAGTTATAGCAGCAGGTCTAGCCTTAAATCCTTGGTATAATTCTGTTTTAGAAATTTGGGCATAAATCTCAGCAAGTTGATTTTCAGCTTTTTGAGTTTTCATATTTAGCAGTTTAGCAAACTAGCTTTGTAATAGCAAGTTCTTTGGATAATAAATTTATAATATTATTATTTGGGAAAATTATTTAAGTTTCATTCCTCAACTTAAAACTGAATGGAGTGCAAGAAAGCTAAATTACAAACTTGATACACTAAACAATGAAACTGCTTGTTCTACGCCTTTCAATTGTGCCATACCAACCTTTATTAAAGGTAAACTTATTCGGTCTGCAACTTCTTGGCTAAATAAAATTGGTGGATTTGGTGATTTGGTTTGAGACTCTATGCGAGCTGCTATATTAACTGCTCTACCTATTACAGTAAACTCCAATCTATCAACACTACCAATATAACCTGCTACCACTTCACCGCAATGAATTCCAACTCCATTTTGTAACGTAGGTAAATTTGGATGTTTATCATTAAAATCTTCTAAACTTTTTCTCATGGATATAGCTGCTTGTACTGCCAATTCACAATGATTTTCTTCCGTTTTATTTATGCCAAATACAGCCATAATTGCATCTCCAATAAACTTATCTACCATTCCATTATTAGAACGAATTACCGTTACCATTTCACTGAAATAAGCATTTAATAATTCTGTTAATTCAACTGGATTAAGAGTTTCCGATAGAGGAGTGAAATTTCTTAAATCACACATTAAAATAGTAACTTCTGTCCGTTCACCACCCATTTTAACTGTTTTGCCGTCTTGAACATAGTCTTGAATAAATTTTTCTGCTATCTCTGGTGACACAAAACGTCCAAAAGCCTCTTTAATTTTCTCCCTCATCCCTAAACCATGTGCCATATCATTGATATAGTAAGCAACCTGTCCTAATTCATCTGCACGTTTAACATTAAGTGTTGTATCAAAATGACCACCTCCAATATTGCTTAGACCTTGCAGTATATTATCTGTATCTTCTTGTAAAGTTTTACCCCAATATCTAGCTACTATTAAGGCAATACAGACTAAAAATAAAGATAAAAATAGAATTTCTATACCTACTCCAATCGTAATAATTCCTTCATAAATATAACGTGCAACTAATAAAAACATTGCCATAGTTGGTACAATGGTAAATACCATAAAGCTTTCCAATAACCGTTTAGCCAATCGGTCTGACGTGTATTGTTGCAAACAACATTTACGAATATGTCTTTCAAACATGGCATATTCCAATTGAGCTAACATTCCTGCTCCTAAAGCCCAATAGCCCACCATTAATTTTATATGGCTTCCTAATGGGAAAGTTGGATAGATAATGCCATGTACAATCATTGCTATAATACCCGTTATAATCCAAGATATAATAGATAGATAGAATCCAAAACGGGCTAAAGAAATTTTTGGGGTTTGGTATGATAAGTTAAATAATATTTCCCTTAATATCAGGTGAAATACTGTTACAATTCCAAGACTCATTGCTAATTGTATAATAGTCACAGAATCAATAAATGGGCAAACTATTTTACCGTAAATTCCTAAGAATATAACTGCTAGAAAAGCAATCAAATGTAGTTGCAAACGAACTGAAAAAGGTATGGTCGTAGAAATATTCATAGGAGAAAACCCAGATTTATAAGGATATAACAGAATGATTATGCGTGAACTAGGGTTTAACTTTTGTTCTTAATTAGCATTATAGTAACATTCCTATGTTTATACACCATAAAAACAATCTATATTAAGAAAGATATACTCTATAGTTTCGATAACCGAATCA
>JAUCGN010000193.1 GCA_030378125.1 Thiotrichales bacterium HSG1
ATAAATTATTTGTCTAGTTAAGACCTGAGAAAAACATTCTGGTAATATCATCACAACTTTTTCAAACTCTGAACCTTGACTTTTGTGAATTGTCATCGCATAAACGACTTCATATTCTGGTAATCTATTAGGCCAAAATTCGCGCAGTTGTCCTGTTGCATCCATAAAGATAGCCTTTTGTTGCCCGGCAACATTAAAAATAATACCAACATCTCCATTAAATAAATTAAGATGGTAATCATTACGTTTAATCATAATAGGTTGCCCATTATAACGTTTAGTTTTAATTTGACCAGTATGGCGATAATAATTTTCTATAGACTGGTTTATGTTTAAAATACCATGATAACCATGCCTAGTGGCACATAAAACTCTAAATTTATCAAATTGTTGTAATGCTATCTCAGGTTGAGATTCAAGTAATGAAAAATTTGTGCTAATATGTTCCAATAGGCCGTCGGGCAAATTTTCGTTTAGTGGATGCCATTCTACATCAGGATAGTCACTGGATTTAAGAACTTGTAGTGCTGTTTTACCATCTCCTTGTTTAACTGCTTGAGCTAATTTCCAGATACCACTCTGTTCACTGAAACGATAACTTTTATCCAATAAAATAATACTGGAATTAATGTTGTTTAATTTAACTAATTGGGGGTTGTTAACCGTACTAGTTTGGGCTAAACCAGCTGCACAAATATCTCCTAATACTGTTCCGGCTTCCACTGAGGCTAACTGATCTTTATCTCCTAGTAAAATTAATTTAGCATTGTTGGGTATAGCCTGCATTAATTTAGTCATTAAAGCCAAGTCTATCATTGAGGCTTCGTCAACAACTATTAGATCATAGGGTAATGGATTATCTGTTGAAAAATGAAAATAAGGTGAATTGAGCTTACTACCCAACAAACGATGTATGGTATAGGCTTCTGTCGGTATAGCAGACTTAATGGTAGAATCACAGTCTAACGATGGTAAGGTCTTTGTGACCGCTTCTTTTAAGCGATTAGCTGCTTTGCCAGTTGGTGCTACCATTGCCAAGTTTAAATTAGGATTTTGTTCAAGCAGTAATGCTAAAATTTTAACAATAGTTACAGTTTTTCCAGTGCCTGGGCCACCAGAAATGATACAAAAATTATTGGATACTGCTAAATGTGCTGCTTCTTTTTGTTTACTATTTTGCTCTGAAAATAAACGCTTTAAACCTTTGGTTAAAATTTGAGAGTTAATGTTGCTTGTGCTAATCAAAGAGTTAATTCTGTCAGCCAACATAAGTTCGTAACTAAAATATCGGTATGAATATAAACGATGATTAGTAAGGATTAAAGGAGTATAATCCCCTGGTGAACCAACTACATTACTATTTGTTAATATTGTTTCCCAGTCTTGTAATTGGGGACATAATATTTTATAATCATCTGATTTTAATGGAAAATATTTACCTGCTAGAGAATACAGATTCACACAACTTGAACCCTGATTGTTATAGTAACTAACTAATGCACTTCCTAATTGGATTTCATCTGAACCATCTGATAGTTCAGCCATTAATTTGGAAAAATACATGTCTAAATCAGAAAAAATGCCTTCATCATATAATTCTTTAATTACTGTGGACATTTATAGTATAATAGTATTATGGAAGTTTAAACTGGTATAATTGTATCATTAATTGTAGTCAATTATAACTGATGACATAATTAAAAATGGTAGTTTTCATGAACGATAATAATGACCTTTCGCTTCGTTTAAAAACCGCAGAATGCGAACAAGAACAACTGTTAGAAGATTTGCTTGATATACAAACCTCACTTAGCTTGATAAATGAAGAATCTACACAAAAAAGAATAGCAGAAGAATTATCAGAAATAAAAAATAAAATTACTCAATTACAACAACCGTTAGAAGACAGTTGTTTTCAAACTACAGAAAAATTGGATGCTGATTCAGAAACTTATGTTGTTTGTTTAACATTTACTAAACATTCACCACCAGAGTGGTATGAAAATAGATGGCGAATTTCAGGTAAAGGAAAAAGTTATTCTACACCAGAACAAGCTTATCAATGTTTACAACAACTTAAACAAAGATGGCCGGATTATCCGATTGAGATTTTTAAAAAAATAATATTCATAAAGTTACCTACAAATTTATTCAATTGGAGAATTTTAATGTTTGACTCAGAAATTGAAGAACGTTTAAATGAATTAGAGTTAGAACAAGATAAGCAAGTAGATATTTTAGAAAAATTTGATGGATTTGAAAATGAAATCCAACAACTTGAGTCAACTTTAAAACAAATAGATCAATTCTACCTACAAAAAAAACAAGATACTGATTTTAGTAAGTTACGTAATCTTAAGAAGACTGAAGAACTGGAAAAAGAATTAGCAGACATGACTGCATTTTCTGAAACACCAAACATAAAAGTTAAAGAAAATGTTATAAAAACTAATTCTACTAGTTATGTTATTCGTTTGATGAACAACCCAAAATTACCTAAGGAATGGTCAGGAAATGAATGGTGTGTCAGAGGTAAAGGAATGCGTTATAAAACCCCAGAACAAGTTAAACAAACATTTAAAGCGTTGAAAAAAAAGTTCCCTAATCAAATAATGAAAGTTTTTAAAATATAGCTGGCATTTTGATTGCAGACAAGCGTGTTTAATAAATTACTTCCTAATAACGGAGATAATCTGATGATTGACATGCTTACGCAAATGCCAAGCTCGACTTTTATGAGCTACTTTATAATTTTTGCTACCAGTTGTATTTTTATTGGTTGGTTAATAATACGTTCTGATGGCTCCAATGGTCATCCTCTACCAGAGCTAAATGAACTTAATCCATTTGAAATAGCTGCTTTACGAGACGGTCGTAAAGGCGTTATTCAACCTGCTTTATTTAATTTGTGGAAACAAAAATTTTTAATTACTAGTGGTAAAAAAAATACTACTAAAGTTAGAAAAAAAATTATTCCAGACAAACAACCAGTTAATGGTGTTGAAGATGCTATCTATCAATTTGCTACTAACCCTCGTAAACCAATAGAGTTTTTTACTAATCCCTCATTGCGTTCCAATATTGATTTACACACTAAATCTATAAATAAGACTTTAGAAGGTTTGCATTTAAAACGTACCAGCTTCAAATTGAAACAAGCTTGGGTTGTCTGTTGCTTAATATCTTTAATTGTAATTGGTATAGCCGGTATCAGGCTGTATTATGAGATGTATACTGGTCGCCCAATTGTGTTGATGGTATTATTGACAACTATAATGGCTACCTTGATTTTTAAATTTCTTAAACCCAGTCGTAACACCAACCTAGGTCAATATTATCAACATAAATTGAGCAAACATTTTGAGTGGATGAAGTCAAAAAATAATGAAGAAGTGGACCCAGCTTTTCGTGTAGCTGTATTTGGGATAACTGCTTTATCTAATTTCGAAATGTTTGAACATTTTAGCAATGTTTTCGCAACTGTAGCCGGACCAGGCAATGACAGTGGTAATGGTTGTGGCGGTTGTGGTGGTAGTAATAACGATGCCGGTTGTGGTGGTTGCGGTGGCGGAAGCATAGGTGGGTAATGAACATCTTTCCATCAAGTATGTTGTTGCAATGGCATATTACTGAACGTTGTAATTTACGTTGCAGCCACTGCTACCAAGACAATTACCAACGTAATGAGCTAAATTTAACAATTCTAATAAATATTTTGGAACAGTTCAAACAGTTGTTAACTGCTTGTAGCCAACATCACAACAAACAAATTAAGGCTCATATTACCGTTACCGGAGGTGAGCCTTTTGTTAGAGAAGATTTTCTTGATTTGTTAGAAATTTTCGCTGCTCATAAGCAACTATTTAGTTTTGCCATCCTAAC
>JAUCGN010000194.1 GCA_030378125.1 Thiotrichales bacterium HSG1
AGATGAGCTGCATCACCACCTGAAGATTCTCTGGTACTTTGAGAAAAAAACCAAGCTCTGGTCATTAACCAACCGGTAATTGGGTTTATAACTTTTTTATTGGTTAAACGTTGGATCAATTCTTTTTCGTTAGTCAATCCCATGCCTAACACATCAGTTACATACACCAAGTTATTGCGAGTTAAAGAATGATGCCGAAAACTAATTCCAAGAATATGTTGTTGAAATAAATAATAATCTGAGATAAAGTCTGTTTTAAATTTGGCTTTAATCCGATACACTCTATAGGTGATCTTATTTTTTTCTTTAGTTTCTATGGGATGTTTTAATTGTTCGGCAATTATATCCGGTTCAATTGTATTGGAAAATTCTATATCAGCCGGATTAAAATCACCCTGAAAACGAAACCATAACTTGAATTCCAAAGTAGCTAACAAATTTTTTACATCAATTTCAGTTATGTTGAAAAAATTTATTCCTGTATAAACAACATTGGTTTTATACATATACTTATTATCAATAAGCAATACCCGCTCTTCTTTACGAGCTTGTTTTAAATCATTAACTTCATCAGCTTTGTCATTTTCTACTTGACAAGTCCCTGCTGCCTTATGCCCACCACCATTATATTCCAACATTAAAACTCCTATGTTGGTTTTAGATGAACGATCAAGAATTGATTTCCCAATTGCTAGTACAGTATTTTGTCTTTGCAAACCCCACAGAACATGAACGGAAATATTACATTCTGGATAAAGAGCATAAATCACAAAACGATTAGTGGTAAAAATTTCATCTTCATTGCGTAAATCAAGAACCACAACATTATCTCGTACTGTTGAACATTTTTCAATTTGAACCATAGAGGTCTTTTGATGCTCAAAATATAACTTAACTCGCTCTTCAACATCTGGTAATTTTAATATTTCATCAATAGTATGAGTTTTACAGTAGTCGATCAACATCATCATCAAGTCATAGTTAGAAACTCGAAAATGCTTAAAACGTCCCAAACCACTTCTGGGGTCCATCAAATAGTTAAGCAACACCCATTCTTTTGGAAATAAAATTTCATCACGAGTAAAATTAGCTGAATCAGCTTTATCAACTGCGGTGATCATGTCCTCAGTAATATTTGGGAATTTATCTGCTCCATAATAATTATAAACCACTCTAGCTGCAGATGGTGCATCAGGCTCAATAATATAATTTGTTGGGCAACTTTGTTCTCCCAAAATCCTTATGGCTTCACTTAAATGATGATCAAAAATCAGATGGGCTCCCGGAGAATATGGCAGATTAGTGGTAATATCATTGGAACCGATTGAAACCCTTCCTAATTGCACATCTCTTGGATGGACAAATTTAATATCATCTATTAGGTTAATTTCTTTTAATAAAACCGCACAAATTAAGCCATCAAAATCACTCCTTGTTACCAAGCGATATTTTTGTGACATATTTTTCATTCCCTAATATTTGTTGGATATTGATTCTTCAAAAATTTAATTCTAATGTAAGCATTTGATAAAATGTGTATTAAATAACTTAAAGTTAGTAACACACATCTTCACGCACCAACATTATATCATCAATTTGGTACTACCAAAAATTTGCCAACTTTCAAAGAATTACTTTTAAAATTATTCAGTTTCTTCAACAATGATACCGTAGTTCCATATTGTTTGGCAAGTTTCCACCAGTTATCACCTAGACGAACCCTATGTTTTTTGTTGCTCTTTTCACTAGTTGCCGGAGTAAATTTCTTAGCTGATACTATCAAACTTTGCCCAACTTTTAAAGAACTTTTTTTATCCAACCCATTGAACTGACGAATTTTAGTAACAGTTGTATTGTAACGTTTGGCAATTCTATGCAGTGTATCACCTTTTACAACCTGATAACTTGATGTTTTTTTAGCTACTTCCTTTACCTTCTTTGGAATTACTTTTATATTACTAATCTTACGATATTTACTTTTATACTTAACCGTAGGTTTGGTAACAAAAGCCGCTGTTTTAGTTAATTTCAAATTATTTGGTATTTGGGCAAGCCTATGTTTGAATTGATAAACCTTGTTTGTTGGTAGGGTTATATTATGCGGTCCTTTTGGTGAAGTAACACCACGTCTATAACCAGGATTTAATAATTTTAAATCAGAAACAGATATGGTGGCTAGTTTGGCTGCAACGGATAATTCAATCTGACGATTTATACTAACTCTTTCAAAATATGGTTGATTATTAATCTTTGGCAGATTTATCCCATATGCTTTTGGATTAGATATAATCTTTGCGAGAGCCAATAATTTAGGTACATATTCACGAGTTTCTCTAGGTAGTTTTAATGACCAAAAATCAGTAGGTCTATTATTATTTAAATTACGCCTAATAGCTTTACCTACATTACCTTCACCATAATTGTAAGCGGCTAAAGCTAGAAACCAATCGTTATCAAACATAGTATGCAAAGTTTTTAGATAGTTCAAAGCTGCATTAGTTGAAGCTACAATGTCATTTCTACCATCGTACCATTTATTTCGAACCAATCCATAATATCTACCGGTTGCTGGGATAAATTGCCATAAACCAGAGGCACTTTTATGAGACATTGCTCTAGCTTCAAAAGCACTTTCGATGGCTGGTAATAAAGCTAATTCCATTGGTAAACCACGCTTTTCCACTTCTTTAACGATATGATAAAGATATGGATTAGCTTTCCTAGAAATTCTTTGGAAATAAGAAGGGTTAGATAAAAATTTATTTATTTCTCGTTGTATTTGACGATTGTCAACAGATGGAAAAGAATAACCTCTATGGACCTTATCCCACAAATTACCGCGTGAATTTCGGTCATTAAATTGTCTTCTTTTATCAGGTATCGTGTTAAGTGCATCAACAATGGTTTGTTTGATAGTAAGATTTTGTTTAGTTTTACGTTCGTTGCTTTCCGAATAAACTTTTTTAATGCGTTTATGGTTGAGATGTTTTGGTGATGGTTTAACTGATTCAACTAGTGAGGAATCGTCTTTCCAAAAAAATGTAGCCGGGCTACTCTGAGCGGTTAATACAGTTAAATCTGTTGTTTTACCAATCTTGTATGGTTCTAACAGATAAACTGCTTTATCGTTCTTCTTGACATTTGGTTGTTTGTCAACTGTTGGTTTAGTAACCAATGTATTACAACCAAGTAAACTACTAAGTATTAATAAACAAAATATTTTAAAAATTTTCATAATTATTCCAAAAAAATTAAGGGTTGACAAATTTATTTTATAGTTCTCTAATAAACCATAATTATTGATATTAAAGATATTTATCTTAAATTACCACTAGTATTTAACTATATACTTACAAAAGACATGCCAATTGTTGCCCCATTGAAATCTTTTTGGTTTTATATTGTTCTGGCAGCCATGCTACCCGTTCAGAACCCAATAACATAATTACTGTAGACCCCATATTAAAACGTCCAAATTCCGCCCCTAATTGTAGATGTGGAGCTTTCAAGTTATGCCAATGCTTAATCTGGGATAAATGATTAATTTCTCCCGTCCATATTGTTTCTATACTACCAACAAAAATGGCTCCTACTAAAATCAAAGCCATTGGCCCAAATTCAGTTTCAAAAATACAAATCAAACGCTCATTACGAGCAAATAGATTAGGAATAACCCTAGTTGTTCGTTGATTCACGCTAAACAGTCTCCCGGGTACATATATCATACTTTTCAATTCACTAGCAATAGGGGTGTGAATGCGATGATAATCTTTGGGAGATAAGTACAAAGTGCAAAACAAACCAGATTCAAATAGTGCGCTTGTTTTGGAATC
>JAUCGN010000195.1 GCA_030378125.1 Thiotrichales bacterium HSG1
AACGCCGTTGTCAAGAGGTGATTAATAGTTGTTGGCAAAAGGGTGATTCCAATCCAATTATCTCGATCCATGATGTTGGGGCTGGCGGTCTATCCAATGCGTTGCCTGAGTTAGTGCATGATAGTGAACGTGGTGGTATATTTGACTTGCAAGCTATTCCATCAGCTGACTCTGGTTTATCGCCATTAGAAATCTGGTGTAATGAAGCTCAAGAACGTTATGTGTTAGCTATTGATAAGAAAGATTTGGTAGTCTTCGAGGCAATATGTGGAAGAGAACGTTGTCCTTATGCAGTGGTTGGCAAGACAACTGTTGAACAGCAATTAATGCTTAAAAATCAGATAGAAGACCAAATAGACTCAACTCCGATCAATATGCCAGCTTCGGTATTGTTTGGTAAACCACCTAAAATGGTGCGTGAGACAGAACATAAAAATATATCTTTATCCAAACAGAAAAACTGGTCTCCAAATAAAATAAATTTACAAGAAATTGCTTTACAAATATTACGTTTACCAACTGTAGCAAGTAAAAAGTTCTTAATTACCATTGGGGATAGAACGGTTGGTGGTTTGACAGTGCGCGATCAGATGGTTGGCCCTTGGCAAGTTCCAGTGGCAGATTGTGCAGTAACAGCAACTAGTTATGGTAGTGTTACTGGTGAAGCGATGGCTATTGGAGAACGCACTCCATTAGCTTTATTAAATGCTCCGGCTTCAGGACGAATGGCGATTGGTGAAGCCTTAACCAATATTGCTGCGGCCCAGATTGAAAAGTTGGATGACATTGTTTTGTCAGCTAATTGGATGGCTGCTGCTGGTGAACCAGATGAGGACTTGGCTTTGTTTGAAACAGTGCGAGCAGTAGCGATGGAACTCTGTCCAGCACTTGGTATAAATATACCGGTTGGAAAAGACTCATTGTCCATGCACACTCAATGGCAAGATAAGGCTGTTACCGCACCTATGTCATTGATTATTTCAGCTTTTGCTCGTGTAACTGATATAAACTCTAGTCTAACTCCACAGCTACGATCTGGTGACAGCATATTGATTTTGATAGATTTAGGACAAGGACAAAATCGCTTAGGTGGGTCGGCATTTGCTCAGATTAATAATAATTTAGGAGATATAACTCCTGATGTTGATAACCCTCAAGACTTAGCTGATTTCTTTCTTGCCATCCAGTATTTAAATCAACAAGGTAAAATTTTGGCTTATCATGATCGCTCTGATGGTGGTTTGTTTACAACCTTGTGTGAAATGGCTTTTGCCGGCCATACTGGGATGAATATTGATATTATGCAAGATGACCCAATTACGAGCCTGTTTAATGAGGAATTGGGAGCAGTATTACAGATTAAATCTACTGATTTAGTTGAAGTTCAAACTTGGTTTAATAAAAATACTGATTTAAATATTAAGATTTTAGGACAACCCAACGATACTGATTTTTTAAATTTTTATCAAAATGATACTCTTATTTTAAGCCTAAAACGTTCTGATTTGTATAAGGTTTGGAATGAAACTAGTTATCATATGCAAAAATTGCGTGATAATCCAACTTGTGTCGAACAAGAACATAAATTCTTGGAAAATCAATCTTTATCTGTTGTATGTAACTTCAATTTTCAAGCTCCGAGTATAACTGGAACTAAACCAAAAGTTGCTATTTTGCGTGAGCAGGGTGTGAATGGTCAATTAGAGATGGCGGCAGCTTTTGAACGGGCCGGATTTACCTGTGTTGATGTACATACTAGTGATATTTTAGCCGATAGAATTAGTTTGCAAGATTGTCAAGCATTGGCTGTCTGTGGTGGCTTTTCTTATGGTGATGTTTTGGGAGCTGGTGGTGGTTGGGCTAAATCCATTTTATTCGATCCCAAGGCTTATGACGAGTTTGCAGCTTTTTTTCAACGTTCAGATACTATTTCTTTGGGAGTTTGCAATGGTTGTCAGATGCTATCTCAGTTGCAAGAATTGATTCCGGGAGCTAAGTGGCCTAAGTTTACTAACAATCTGTCAGAACAGTTTGAATCTCGCTTGGTGATGGTTAAAATTGTTGAATCTAACTCATTATTTTTACAAGGAATGGCTGGTTCCAATTTGCCAGTTGTGATTGCACATGGTGAAGGTAGGGTTAATGAAGATGTTATAAATAGCTTGATAACATTGCGATATGTAAATAGAGATGGTTGGGTAACAGAAGCTTACCCAGCCAATCCTAACGGCTCTAAATATGGAGTAACTGGCTTAACCACATCAGATGGTCGGGTAACGATTATGATGCCACATCCAGAACGATTATTTTTAAGCAGTCAATATTCTTGGTTGCCAGATAGTTGGACTGATGAAAATGGTCCTTGGATGCAGATATTTTGGAATGCCCGGAGCAACTTTTAACCGAATATTTTTTGTGCGGGTTTTGAACATCTATATTTTTTCCCAGTATTCTTCTGGCATTTCCACGCACATCTTTAATGCACCCAGACATCCGCAATACTCAGCATCTTGCACACTAGTTGCATCTCCACCACCATATTTACAAAGACTCCTTTCTATAGCCAAATCTATCCCTTTAAGCCTTGATCCACCCCCAGCAATAACGATGTTATTTCGAAGCCTTTCTTGAAAATCAGGATCAAAGGTCCCAACCATTTCTTGAATTGCCTTACTTATTGGATTGGTTAGTTTTAAACAACAATCTCCAAGAATGTCCGTAATATCATATTCAGTCGGAATGCCCAGCTTAGTCAGAGTTACTCTTACTGGAGCAGAAATATCGGCAACATAACCATGTTTTTCTTTTATACGCTTTATAATTTGCGGAGTTAGTTGTACGTCAGGAAACTTTTTAAGGATCGCCTGCATTAGTTCATTGTCAAGAAAATTTCCGGCTATATTGAGGGTAGCTTGATCCTCTATATCAGGGATTGAACCATGCATTCTACATAAGTCAGTGGTACCTGCACCAATATCTACGATGAGGCATTCGTCAAACCTGTCGATAGAATAAGCAACGCTAAAAGCTTCACTGACGATAAGAATCTTATCAATAAAATCCTTAGTAATTTCTATAATTGCCTTTTTGTTAGTGATACTTGCTTGTGCAGGTACACCAATTGCGATGTAGATTTCATCAGTTTCCTGTTTTTCAGGAAAAACCTCAGCAATTATATGCTTGAGAATTAATCTGGTAGTTTCAAGTGATTTTTCATCTTCACAAATGACTCCATCAGCGAGAGGCCAGATCATATCCAAAGATAGTCTATTTTCTAAAGCATTATCTCCAATAAGATAATCTCTGTTAAAACGTTTCCTTGATATAATATCTTTAGGATAACCAACACAAGTCATTGTTGAAGCGTGTTTTCCAGTAGATGTAGCGATAGATGTTCTACTAGTACCCAAATCAATTCCAGCGTAAAAAACATTATTTGGCATTATATTTTTCCAAAATTATTAACAAAACCTATCAGATAGTCGGTATTATTTAAGGAAACATCATTTCTTTCAATTTAATATTATCTTCAACAATATGTTTGAGCATCTCCAATTTAGGAGAATCTTTTATAGGATTAGAATTTTTGTTGATAGAATTAAAATGAATATTTTTTACTGAAGAAGTTTTTTGTGGTTTAACAACTGAACGTGAGGAGATTTCTTGTTTAAACTCTGAAAAATTTTCTTGCAATTGAACAACTTTATTTGAAACTTCAAACTTTTTAGCGGTTAAGTCATCAAGTTCAGTCTTGATTTTTTTATATCTGGCATTGGCAGTTTTTGCCTGTTTCTTATGTGAATTT
>JAUCGN010000196.1 GCA_030378125.1 Thiotrichales bacterium HSG1
TAGCAAGTTACGCATTATTGACAACGATGGTAGCTCAACAGTGTAATTTACAAGTTGGAGAATTTATTTGGACTGGCGGTGATGTGCATTTGTACAATAACCATTTGGAACAAGCTCAACTACAATTGACCAGAACTCCATATAATTTGCCTAAATTGACAATTCAACCACAACCAAATAATATTTTTGCTTATCAATTTACTGATTTTATTATACAAAACTATCAATCTCATTCCCATATAAAGGCTCAAGTAGCTGTTTGATTAAACTTTCGGTAGTCCTGTACAGTATTAGTTCTAAAAACTGTTAAATATAAAATAATTAATAGTTTTATACTGTAGGACTACCTAGTTTTGCATTAAATCTACATTCCTAATCTAAAATACACTTAATCTTCAGCAATAACTTGTACTGTTACAAAAGAATCCACTTCTTGATGTAAATGAACTTTTATGTCATATTCACCCACTTGCCGAATTGGACCATTTGGTAAGCGAATCTCCTGTTTATTTATCGGAATGCCACCTTCGGTAATAGCTTGGGCAATGTCAGCAGAACCAACCGAACCAAACAGCTTACCTTCAACACCAACTTTACCAGCAATTTCAACAATGATCTCTTTCAATTGATCAGCACGTTCTTGAGCTGATTGTATTACAGTCTGTTGAGCTTTTTCAAATTCAGAACGACGGCTTTCAAAGTCAGCTAAATTACTCGGAGTAGCCAGTACAGCTTTATTTTGCGGGACCAAATAGTTGCGGGCATAACCACTTTTTACAATGGCTTTGTCGCCTAAATTACCCAAATGTTTAATTTTTTCGAGAAGAATTACTTCCATACAATAACCTCTGTGAGAATCTTATTCTTGATGACCATCAGAAAAAGGTAACAATGCTAAAAACCGAGCGTGCTTAATCGCTATGGAGAGTTGGCGTTGATATTTAGACTTGGTGCCAGTTATACGGCTCGGCACTATCTTACCAGTTTCGGTAACAAAGCTCTTGAGGATACTTAAATCTTTGTAATCAATTTCGGTAATACCTTCGGCAGTAAAGCGACAATATTTTTTACGACGAAAATAGCGTGATGAATTGTAACTGTTATTATTACGGCGATGATTTTTCATAAAACCTCAATTAGTCGGCAATGTTTTCAAGGAGTTCTTTTTCAGTTTCAGTAGCTTCTCTAACAAATATAGATGGATCAACAATAGCTTTCTTCTTCTTCAGAATCAAATGGCGGATTATAGCATCGTTAAACCGAAAAGCTTCTGTAAGCTCATCCATTGTTTTACGATCACATTCAATATTCATTAGAACGTAATGCCCCTTGTGAATCTTGTTGATTGGATAAGCTAATTGTCTTCTTCCCCAATCTTCAAGACGATTAATATTATCTTCGCCAATAATTGTTTGATAACGTTCAATCATTGCCGGAACTTGTTCACTTTGATCCGGGTGAACAATAAACACAATTTCATAATGCTTCATAAAACTCCTTACGGATTAAACAGCTTTAATATTATTATGCACAATATAAAAGCAAGGATTTATTTTAAAGTCCAAACCTATTTGGAAACATCTAATTTTTAAAATGAAAAATCGCAATTAGTCTTTAAAAAACTCAATTTAATTTAACAGATTAAAACCGAACATTATAGCATTGATTTTAAAATATGTAAAAAATTTCTTTAATGTTGTGCCAATACCTTTTTTATGCAAATAATCCATCAATTCCTTTGTGTAATTTTTCTATTGCATCAGGCCCTTCTATATCAACTATTTGTTGGCTAACAAAATGATCATTCTGCATGATGATGGCGATTTGTTCTCCAAAATAACGTAAAAAATCAAATCCAGCTTCACCGTTATTGAAACTTAATTCAGAATAATCTTCAGCCCGTTGATTCAATAAATTAATAAAAACACTACTGTCTTCCAAATTGCCAATGTCAGTATAATTATCGGTTAAAGTATCTGCAACATGGATAGCTAAAGTCGTAATAAAACGTTGACGTTGTTCAGTATCTAATTGTTTGTAAACTAATCTGTCTGCGACCTGAAGTAAAAAAATTAGAAATTCACGGACAATTTGTAAACGTTGGGTTTGAGTGCTGTTTTCATAACCGTTATTTTCTAGTTCCAACAGGCTGTTAGTTGCTATTTGCCAACTGATAAAACCCACAGCTTTGGCAATATCTTCTATGGATTGTGGTTTAGCACGTTTATTCCATTTGGTTTTAATACGCATTTGTTGTTAATAAGTTGAAATAATTAAAAATTATGGAGAAATGAATTTGGTTAGTTTTGGAAACCTGTCAGGTCTTAATTCATCATTCCTAAAGTATTGAAATAAGAGTTTTAGTGCATTTTAGATTACAAACTGGTCCAGCAATTTGAACTCCAAAAAATTTTCTAATTTATGTCTATAATTACTTTTCCCACAATTTAATGGTTTTATCTTCGCTACCCGATGCTAAAATACCACTGCTATCAGGCTTAAAGGCTACTGATAAAATATGCCCCCAATGACCTTTCAAAGTGTTAACCAATTTGCCGGTGGTTACATTCCACAATTTAATTGTTTTGTCTAAACTACCAGAGGCGACAACTGTACCATCAGAATTAAAGTCTAACGACATTACGGCTGAACGATGACCCTTTAACACTCGAATTTTTTTACCTGTTTCAATATCCCACAACCTAATAGTTCGATCTAAGCTACCCGACGCAAGGATTTTACCATCCGGAGTAAATGCTACTGTATTTAACCAACTTCGGTGGCCACGTAAAGTACGGATTTTTTTACCCGTTTTTACATCCCATAGGTTTATAGTTTTGTCCCAACTAGCAGACGCTAAAACATCACCACTGGGATTAAATGCTACAAATGGAACGTTGCGTCTATGACCCTCCAAGGTACGAATTTTTTTACCCGTTTTTACATCCCATAAATGAATATTTTTGTCCCAACTGGAAGATGCTAAAATAGTTCCATCTGGACTAAAGGCAATTGATGTTATGGAATTTTCATGGGCTTGAAAACTTTGCAATTGTTCATGTTTATCTATGTTCCACAATTTTATTATTTTATCTTCACCTCCAGATGCCAGTATCTTTCCATCAGGACTAAAAGCAATGGCTGTCACCCAAAGATTATGAGCTTTCATAGAATAAAATTCTTTTCCTTGTTTAACATTCCATAATTTTATACTTTCATCTTCACTTCCAGAAGCAATAATTTTTCCGTCAGGACTGAAAGCAATGGAAGTAATATTACGTTTATGTCCCTTTAGAGTATGTAATATTTTAGTAGGTAAGTTATCGGTTAAAGTAGAGGTAGCCACTTCATCAGCTAAGGCAATTCCTCCAAAATACCAATTCCCTAGTAACATTAAAAAAATAGCAAAATTAACTTGTTTCATATTCTAAATACCTCAATTTAAAAGATTTGTCTTTTCGGTATAATTTTTTCTAGCTTTTAATTCCCAATGAAGACGCTGGGAAAAAGTTTGACTAGTTTCGGGCTTAACGAGTTTAAAGTTTGATATTTTTAGTATAATTTATTTTTTAAACTCCAACTTTTGAGGATAACATTTTTTATGTAGAAGTTCAAACAAAAATTTGATAGTTCTATAACAGGTAAGTAACTCCTGAAATGGTGATAATTTACGAAACTTATTAATAGCAGGTAAAATCAAAATTTAAAATATTGAATTTGTTTTATTTCAAGATGTTAGAATATCTGTCAACTTGATTTACTTGTGGACAATGAGAAGT
>JAUCGN010000197.1 GCA_030378125.1 Thiotrichales bacterium HSG1
ATTTGACACCGCTAATGAGAAAGCTCAACAATTTCAAGACGAATATAAGGATAAATATCCAAATACTAAAGAAATTGATTGGTCAGCAGCATATGCTTATGATACTATTAGAGTTTTAGTAAAAGCTATTGAAGATGGTAAAGTTAATGGTAGTAAGGCTACACTCAAGGAAGATCGGGCTAAATTGCGTAATACCTTAGCCAGTTTCAACGATGTTAATCAAGCTATAGAAGGTGCTACTGGGTTTAATTACTTTGATAACAATCGTGATGCCCAAAAACCGGTAGCTATTGGGGTATATAAAAATAAAAATATCGTTTCTGCCCTAACTCAATTTCAGGTAATTCGTAATTTGAATGAAATTTCTGATTTAGAATTAGCTAGACAAAAAGAACGAGTGTTAATAATCGGTGATAACCACATGTATAAAACTAATGTTGTTTATACCGGGATTAAAATTAATGAAATAAGTGAACCAGACTTTAAGAAAATGACTGTAACATTAGATTTTCATTTATGGTTTCGTTCTCAGGGTAACTTCAAACCTCAGCAAATTGAATTTTTAAATGCAGTAGATCCCAAAGATTTAGAAGTTCAACTAGAAGAGCCAATTGAAGAACCAAAGATCAAAGATCAAATTACCTACAATCTATATAAAATTAGAGGTAAATTCAAAGCAGATTTTTTAGCAAATAAATTTAAATATAAACAGCATAGCATCGGAATTAGTTTTCAGCATAAATATTTGACTAGAAACAACTTAATTTATGTTACTGATGTTTTAGGTATGGGTAAACCCGATACTGTACGAAAAAAATTACAGGATGATCAGGTTCTCAGCCCTGCCACTGGTTGGAGTGTAGAACATGTTATATTCTTTCAAAATGTAGCAGAAAAATTTTCTTTGGGTGACCCTGAATATTTAAATGTCCAAGGTGGAACTATAGATTATTCTAGGTTTAGTGCTAATATTCTTATCAAAAAGAACGAGTTTACTTTTCGAGGTAAATTGAAATATAGCTATGCCAAAAATATAATCGTATTGAGTGGTATTTTTATTTTGTTGCTTAGTATTGCTTCCAAAAAGTTTCGTAATTTGTCCAAATTAATTTGGTTTCTCCAAACTATTTTAGCTTTTTTAGTATTGCTATCTGGAGAAATAGTTTTAGTAAACATGGAAAATATCGAAACATACAAAATGGAAACTATCATCAGAATATTTGATATTTTATGGTGGTTTACTCCAGCTTTTATGATTAACAAAGCGTCAGAAAGCTTCATTTGGACTCCACTGGAAGAAAAATCTGGCCGCTTAATCCCAAATGTAGTACGAATATTTTTGGCTTTTTTGATTTATTTCTTTTCCGTGGTGGGAATAGTTGCCTTCGTATATGACCAACAATTGACCAGTATTTTAGCTACTTCTGGTGTGATTGCCATGATCATCGGTTTAGCGATTCAAATTAATATTTCTAACATATTTTCTGGGATAGCTATCAATATAGAACGACCATTTAGAATTGGAGATTGGGTAAAAATTGGGGACTATGATGAAGGTGAAATTATTGATATAACTTGGCGTACTACAAGAATAAAAACTAGGGCTGAGTGTATTTTGAGTATCCCTAATAGTATGGCCTCAGAATCAGCAATTTTGAATTTCTGTTTTCCAGATGATGTTTATTGGCTTTGGCCCACAGTATATGTACATCCAATGCATCCACCGACTAGAGTTAGAAAATTGTTATTAGATGCCCTATTATCTGCTGATAAAGTATTGAAAGAACCAGCCCCAGTAGTGTTATTTACTGGTATTAATGAATGGGCTGCTAGTTATTGGATAGCATTTTGTGCTGATGATTATGCGGATAAAAACTTTATTTTAGAAGATGTGTGGACTAGGGTTTGGTTCCATCTGAATCGGGCTGGTATAACCCCAGCAGTACAACGACAAGAAATTTACATGTTCAAAGGAATTAAGGAAAGAGGTGGCAAGGAAGCTACTCGACCTATCACTTTGCTACAAGAGATTGATATATTTAAACATTTCTCTATGGAAGCCAAAACTTTCCTCAGTGAAAGAATTAAGCGTTACCATTTTAGTCAGGGAGATATTATTGTTAAACAAGGAGATGCTGGTGATTCACTATTTATTGTTGTTGAGGGAGTGGTTGGTGTACAAGTGCAAACTGATGATGGTAGAACTAAAGAAGTAGCACGTTTGGGAGCTGGTGACTTCTTTGGTGAGATGGCATTACTGACTGGAGAAAGTCGAACTGCTACTGTTATTGCATTGGTAGATACCGATGTATTTGAATTAACTAAGGCAGATATTAAACCTTTAATTGCAGAACAACCAGAAGTTTCAAAGATGGTTAGTAGGGTTTTGACTCAAAGACAAATGTTAACTCGTTCTCAAATACATGTCCAACATAACGTTGAAACAGAAAGAGATGCTGTTTATAAGCGATTCTTAAATAAAATTGAAAACTTTTTCGGTCTGAAAGAAGGAGAGGATTAGTCTGTTTAAGGACTAAAGTTTAAACCTAAACAAATTTTTCCTATAGTGGACATCCTTTTTAAATAAGGTATTGCTATATATTGTGTGTCCACTGTTAAGAAAAAATTAAAATTTGGGGTATACTGCACACGGGCATAACTTGAACTTTTTTAAACTAATTTTATATAGATGTCGGGTTACGTTATTTCACTTTGCTCAATAATCTAACCCGACCTACCGAAAGTTAAATTTATTACCGTGTCAAGTATAATCCTAAAGAAAGATAGTGCTACCTTCAAAAACTTGAAAAACTTATCACTACATATTTTAGAACTACCAAATTTTGTTTATTAGAATTTACTGAATTTAAAATAAAAAAACGCCGAAATACAATTGTATTCCGGCGTTAATAAAAGTTCAAGTATTCTTAATAATAATTATCAAATTATCATAAATACTACTTCTTACCTTTCTTACCTTTTGGAGCTGGTGCTGGGTCAGAACTTGCAGCAGGTGCTGGACAACTTGCAGGACGAATAATCCTTGCTGTATCACCATTCTTACCAGTTGAAGAAGTATTGTTAGAAACATTCAAGTGAACTTGTACATCTCCATCTTCAAGTTTGAAAGAGGCTTCGTAACCAATAGTTCTACCACTAGCATTCTCAACCCATGAGAAATCTGGTGCTTTACCATCATTACCACTACTACCTTTTACAACTTTATTACTGTTACCACCAATAGTTACCCATGCATTATCTGCAGTTTTTTCTGCTTTATAAGGAGAATTTTCTATTACTGCAACATACATAGTATTACTATCACAGTCATAACGTGCATACAAATCAGATAAATTTACTTTACCATTGGTACCACAATTACCATCTGAAACTACACTTCCAGCAGTACACATGTTAGCAACAAAATCATTTGCATTCCATTCTGAAATACCACCACCAACTGTAGCAGAACCTTCTGTTGGATTAATTTTAGCAACATAATCTACATCAGAAGCATTTGAAGTTGGATCAGCAACTGGCATACCAGAATCTGGCTCAGGTTGTGGTTGTGGTTCTGGATCAGGGGTTGGCTCTGGATCAGGAGTTGGCTCTGGATCAGGAGTCGGTTCTGGATCAGACTTGTGATCATCATCGTTAGAACTAGAACATTTTTCTTCTAACTTACCAGAATCATCAGCTGTAAGACCTGTAATAGTCCAACCATCAATTTCATCATCAACTTGAAGACAAACAGAACATG
>JAUCGN010000020.1 GCA_030378125.1 Thiotrichales bacterium HSG1
TCTTACTGCCTTTTCCCACATCGCTCACGACACTCGCTCTTTACGATAGCCGCATGGGGCGGTTTGATTCCAGCATCGGATTGCCGAAATCGAGAGGCCAACTCTCATCTTTAATACAGCATGAAAAGTTTACACTTTTCTTCAGGACACACTAGGGTGCATAAACGATAGTGTATGCACCACATAGACAGATTTGGTGTATGACGTTTCACTTAAATATACCTTAAACGAGTTCAATAGGAATCCTATAAATAGAGGTTATGTAGATGAAGCAACACATTGGCGTTATTCAAGTGCTAGAAATTATGCTTATATGGAATATACTATGTGTGATATTTTTATGGAATGGTTTTGATTATTGAGACGACGCAGAGCGTGGAAACTAGGAAATAAACTTAACAACTCTTTTTCTTATATGCCTTAAATGAATTAATAAATATCGCCACGATTACCGGCATATTCAACGTAAATAATTAGTTCATCTTCTACAATGTCATAAATAAATCTGTAATTTCCAACTCTCAATCTATAGCCATTCCTATTTATCATATTTTTAATATCAATTTGTGTATTTGTTGGATATGGATTTTCCATAAGTTGTATAAATTTATCTTTTATCCTTCTTTTTTCTTGGGGATTTCTACTATTAATAAACTTAACAACTCTTTTGTGATATTTTAATTTATACAAGATTAATCCCAATTTATAGAATCTGTATCAACATAATTTTCAGGGTATTTTTTATGTTCTTCTCTACCAGCCAAAATATATTTATAATCTTTGTCATTTTGGGTAACTATCTCAACATCTAATTCATTGTCATCAATATGGTTTTTACTGATAATATTTATATCTTTGCTATCAATGTTTTTAATAATATTAAGAAAATTTTGATAAGATTTATCATTAACATTAAGAGTTATTGTGTACATTATGTTCCTAAATATAAATTTACTAGTTTTATAAATTACTCCATACAAATAAAAAAAGCAAGACATCTCGTTGGGTGTATAAACAATAGTGTATGCACCACATAGACAGATTTGGTGTATGACGTTTCACTTATATACCCTAACGAGTTTATAGGAATCTTATAAATAGAAATTATGTAGATGAAGCAACACATTGGCGTTATTCAAGTGCTAGAAATTATGCTCATATGGAAAATACTATGTGTGATATTTTTATGGAATGGTTTTGACTATTGAGACGACGCAGAGCGTGGGAACTAGGAAATGTTTTTGTTGGGAATAATATGAAATGTTGGATAAATTTTAAGTTTGTTGATATAATTAATTAGAACAGTTAACCATTAACATAATGACCATTATGAATAACGAAATAGATAATACAAATAAAATTGAAAAAACAATCAAAGCACTAAAAGATATTGCTATTGCTGTTGCCGGGTCATCTAATTTAGATTCTTTGCTTCAGAATATTGTTGATACATGCGTTAAATTATCAGATGCTTTCAAGAGAAGCCTTATTTTTAATTATGATAAAAACACAAATGAATTGATTATGCGAGCAGAAAATGGCAATATTGCTAATTTAAAATATGTTGCAAAATACAGTATTGAAAAACACAATAATTTTACTGGATTAACTCTATATATTTTTACCACTAATGAGATACTAACTCTTAATTCTTTTGAAGAGATAAAAAACACCCTGTTCATTTAAAGGTAATTTATGAAACGTGAAGAACAATCTACCAAAATCACTAATGTTCTTGCTGATTTGACAAATGCAGTAGCTGATAAATTTGACTTACAAGAGTTGTTAAATCAAACTCTCACAACAACGATGACAATATTAGAGGCCGAAGCTTGTTCTATTTTTCTGAAAAAAGAAGATAATCCAAATATTTTGATATGTAAAGAAGGCATTGGTTATGCTGAAAATATAAAAGGAGCAACTTGCAAAATTGGAGAAGGGGTAACTGGCACAATTGCATCTACTGGCAAATATAAAAAAATAGATAATAGAGAGGAATTAAATAGGTATAGATTGTCGCTTTGGAAAGAAGAATACAGAAATAAACACTGGAAAGGTGAGAAAGAATTTCGTAATTTACTTGCTTTGCCACTAATACTTGAAAATGAAACACTTGGTGTTATCAAAGTAGAAAACAAAACAAATGGTAACAGTTTTTCGGATGATAATTTAATTACTTTTCGGATTATTGCGACTGTTATTACACTTATCATACATAAAACGTTATTGCAAAAACAAAAAGAACAACAAGTACAAATATCTCAAGAACAGAAAGAACGACAAACACAAGCGGTTAGGGAGGTTGTGAGTGATATTGCTGGAGAATTAGATTTAACCAAATTACTAAATAAAATAACTAATACTGTTATGGAAAACTTCCATGCAGAAGTTATTTCTATATTTCTTAAGTCAGATGATAAACCTGATATTATTGAATGTGTTGCGGCTGCTGGTTATGCTAAGAGTTTATTGAGTATCTCACGATTGGAAGGTGAACCTGCTTTTTATGAAATTGGTAAAGGATTTACTGGAACGATTGCTAAAACAGGTGAAGAATTTAATATGAGAAATAAGGAACAATTTGATGAACTGACTGAAAGGAAAATTTGGAAAAAACAATATAATGAAGAACAATTTAGTGGTGCAGGAGACTTATGTCGTAATATTATGGCTCTCCCATTAAGGCGAAAAGATGACATATTTGGTGTCATTAAAGTAGAAAATAAGATTAAAAAATATGGAAAATATTTTTCTTATGATGATTTTGAGACATTCAAAACAATAGCCAACATTGTATCACTTGTAATTGAGAATGCCAAATTAAGTCAAAAAATTGCTGATCAATTAACCGAAGTAACATTGATGGCTTCTCACAAGATAAATAATCAAGTTACAAGTTATGTTGGTATAAAAAGGCTATTGCAAAGAGAAGGTAAAACGCAAAAAGTTATTGATAGACTTGATGAAACAACTCAGAATTTATCGAAAATCATACAAGACTTGAATTACTTTGCTAAACCAATTGCTCTAGATTTGGATACCAACAATAACATTAACAAAGTCATTAGGGATGTTGTTGAAGTTTTAGATAAAGGTTTTACAGATTTAATTCGTGTATCACACAACCTTGACAAAAATATACCAAAGTGTCGTTTTGATGTGGCAAGATTTTCAGAAAGTATTACGCAACTGATTAACAATGCAAGTAAAGCAATTGATAGTTCTAATAACAAAATTGGAAATATACTTATTTCGACAGAACTGATTGAAAACTGGAATAACAGTCCTGCCATAGAAGTTAAAGTGAGTGACGATGGCCCCGGTATTCCTAATAAAGAAGATAACAAAAATGAGTATATTGATATATTCAAACCATATATTACTACTGATCCACAAGGTACTGGCTTAGGTTTAGCTACCGTTAAAAAATTGATAGAGGCACACTGTGGGGAAATTGAAAATGTTCCTCAGAACGAAGGAGCCTGTTTTAAAATTATTATTCCTATTATAAAATCATAAAATCATGGAATTATCAAAAGAAAAAATTGCTATATCAGAGATAAAAACTGCTTTATCAGAAATTTTTTTGCATTGTTTGTGGTTTATTTTGACGTTTATAGCGGGTTTTATATTCCATATATTTTGGCTTTATATTATGAATCATAAAGATTTCTCATTTCAAAATATTATTTTAAGTGGAAATCTTTTATTATTTTTAATGGCTATTACAGCATCAGTTTTTATAGATTATGTTGTTTTTGGAGAATATCTGAAAAATGTACAAAATGCTTCCTTTAGAGTAGCATTGATGGGATTACTTATCATGTTTTTACTCTCTTCTTGTGCAGTAACTTTAGTACAAGGAAGAGCAATACTATTGCAACAAAAGGTAGACGAGTTTGAATTTATTTTGGCTATAAATATAACATTACTTATTTGCACCTTCATTTATGCAATTATTACTAGATTTCTTTCAAAGAAAGTACACATACGAGATGATAAACCCAATGGAATTTGATTATGCTAAATTTTATGGCTATTTAATGCAATTTTTTTTCCCCCTTGCGGCAATTTTGACAGGACTTTTTGTTTGGGCAACTTATCCTGCAATAGTTAGAAAAATATTCATTAACTCTGAACATATCCATATGAAACAAAAATATCAAAATGTTTTACAACGCCTTAAAACTTTTCTTATTGTTGATGATGAAGAACGTATATGTGAAGACATAAAATCTGAACTAGAATATTTGGGGAATAATCGAGTTATAACTTCTGAGAGAATTCAAGAAGCAAAATCTGTTATAGATTCTAAAAACTTAAATTATGCCATCATTGATTTAAAACTTGACAATACTACGGCATATGGTGGTATGAAAATTTATTCTTATATCAAAAAGAATAAGCCAGATATAAAAACTATTATAATATCTGGATTTCCGTTTGAAGGTATTAAATATGGACTTATGAAGGAACTATTACGAGAAGATTTACCCGAGAATGAAATTGATGTAATTGAACGATATTATGTTTATAAAGGTGGAACAGAGGATTATATAGAAGTAATTTTAAGCAAATTAGGATTTAATCTTTCTTAACTCTATCTTGTTAGTTAGTAGGGTACATAAACGATAGTGTCATGCACCACATAGACAGCCGGGTAGGGTCGGTGCAATGAAATGAAACCGACCAAACATAAATCCAATCAATAATTTATGTATTTTTTATATCATAATGGTCACAAACGCTTTGCTCCACCGACCCTACAAAACTCACAAGTTTACTATATATTACGATTTTTCCCTAAAAAATTCACAAACAACGCAATAATTCCCAGCATCCAAACAATCACTGCTCCACTAGGTAAATCTAAAACAGATGAGAAAATTAAACCTAATCCATATCCAAGAATACCAATAATATAAGCTAAAATTAAAGATATTGCATGGCCACGGCTACCAAGTGCTGGAATAATAAGACTGGCAAATACTAAATAGACTCCAACCAGTTGTACAGAGCTAGTCACAGCAATGGCAAATAATAAGTAAAATCCCATATGCCTATTGAGTTTGAACCCAAACCATATTGTTAATATAAATCCAGTAATAACAGCAAGAGGTATTAATTGAGCCCAAGTAATCCACAAAATTTGCCCAACTAATAATTCCTTTAGTTGTTCTCCTCCATGCGGATTGTTAGCTAATAATAAAATGCTACCGGTTGCAGCCAATATAAAAGTAACTCCAATCAAGGCTTCTTGGATTTGCGAATGGTGTTTCTCCAATAGGCTAAATCCCCAAGCACCCAACAAAGCACTGCCTACAGCTATTAATTGTACTTCCCAACCATGAGTTTCAAAACCAAGTCGAGATGCGAGAATAACGCCTAATCCAGCCAATTGAGCAATAGCTAAGTCAATGAAAATAATTCCACGTTTGAACACTTCCTGTCCCAACGGTACATGGGTCGCTAATACTAACAGACCAGCAACAAAGGCCGGTCCTAGGATAGTTATATCCAACCACTCTATCATTTTAATACCGTTGCAATTTGGTTTACAGTACGCTCAAACCAATGTATCAAATTTTCTTCTGTGGCTGGGCTAAAGTCTAAGGCTACAACAGGAATATCAGTTTTTTGGGCTAACCAGTTAGCTGCTTTGCCATCTTGATAGTTGGCGTAAATAATCATTTGAGCTGGTGATTGTTGCAAAGTAGCAAGTAACCGACTTAAATGGGAACTGGTTGGAGGAATTCCGGGCTTTGGTTCTAATGTGGCAGTTTTTTTTAAACCTAACCACTGTTGCAGATAAAGCCAACTGTTGTGATACACAACCATGGATTTGCCGGTAAATATTTGTTTATCCCACTTATTCATCATTGCTTGCCATGCTTGACTAAAAGATTCTAGTTTAGTTTGATAAGTAGATTGATTAGCTGGATCAATTTTTATCAAGGTTTCAGTCAAACTTTTAGCCACTTGCAACATTCTTTCAGGGTCAAGATGGATATGAGGATTGCCACTACTATGCACATCTCCTTGACTACGATCCAATTGAGTTGGTTTGTCAAGTAAGGTAACGTGATCTGTTGCCATAAAATAGCCGAGTTGTCCAACTTGAATCCTCGAATTACCAGATTTACGTAATAACAACGGTAACCAACCAATTTCAAGTTCTGCACCAGTACAAATTAACAAATCTGCACGTCTTGCTTTAGCGATTAAACTAGGACGAGCTTGAATATGATGCGGGTCTTGTTGATTGGTGGTTGCAGTGTAAATTTGCTCACCACCCAACATTCTGGCTAACTCAGCCCATTCTGGTTCACAAGCAAATATTCGCACATTCGCTTGACTTGAACTGGCAACTAGTAGTAAAAATAATAATATGAATTTTTTAAACATTGCCTGTTTCCTTAAAATTGATGAGAACCATGACTACCTAAACTATACGTATATTGTAAAAATACTTGATTATCAGTATCTGCATAAGATTCATCCCGGTTAAATTGCAGACGAATGCGACTAAACTCACTAGGTAACCATTCCAACATGAGACTATAACGTCTTGGCGTATGACCTTCATCACCTAATCCAGCTTCCAGTAATAGTTCTTCATCGGCAGCTGAATTACCACTATTCAATTGGTCATAACGTAAACCAGTTCGCCACTGTGGCATAAATTGATAAACTGCTTGTGCATACCAACCGCTTTGGTCTCCGTCATAATTAGTGATTTCTAATGGATCGCTATCAAGTAAGGTTATCGTTCCATCTTCAGTCCGATTAAAATATTCAAATTGAAACTTAAAGTTGCGATATTTAGGATTGCCTTTAGGAGCCCATTTGTAAACAAAATCTAACGCAATGATTTTATTTTCACCAGAGAATGAAGGAGTTTCAATACCATGTTCCTCTTCATGCTCTTCATGTTCCTCCTCTTCATGCTCTTCATGTTCCTCCTCCTCATGATGTTCTTCCTCTTCATGTTGTTCTGCATGATTATGGCCACCACTGGTACGTCCAGCAATATCATCAGCTTGCCAATGGCTTAAACCAAATAACCAGCTATGTTCAATCCCAATGTCACCACCAACATTAGCAAATGCAGTCCAAGCACCAATTTCAGATGAAGAGCCTTTAAGAGCTTCTACCCCGAACTGCAAAAAAGTATCAGTTGGAGCTAAATAACTGACTTGTAAGCCATCATCCCGCAGTTGATTGCCGAATAAACCTCGATAAATCAATGGAGCATCAGCAAAATCCCAAGCATGTTCATGTTGTTCATTCAAATAACCCATTGCTGAGAAAAAACGCCCGGCTTTTACCGTAACTCCATTTCCCAAGCCTATGGTTTGAATAAAAGCTTCTTCTAACTCCAGCTCAGTACTACCATCATGTTCGTGCATTGCAAGTGTAGCTTTACCATAAAACTTATCATCAATATTGGCACTTGCCGCTAATTCTGTATGTCCAAGTGAGAAACCTTCTTCACCCAAACCAGCTTCACCATCTAGCATAAAACCCGGCAATTCATATCCATCTGGCTCGTTACTAAAACTAGCATAACAACCATCAAGGATTAGACTGATGGCTGGATTGAAACTGTTGGCTGTATTAGCAGGTGGGACTTTTTTAGACTGCTGTTCGACAACATCTTCAGCTTTTTTCAGCCGATTTTCTAGGGTTTGAACCCGTAGCTCGTAATCTTGTTTTAAACTATCTAACTGCTGTTTTAATGAACCAATATCATCAGCAAAGGCTGGATATGATAAGGCAAGAGTAACACTTGCCATGAGTAATCTGTTACGCATAGAGAAATCTCCCGTAAATAAGTAGTATTAAGGATAAATTGAAAGTTAATTTAGGAGTCCTTAGCGAATATCTTGGACTCCAGTTCTACAGAATTAAATTACGAGAGAAGGTGGGGCGCGTATATGATAGGCAGTTTGTAAATGAGGTAATAATAGGAAGGTAAAATTTACCCAAATCTCAGAACCAACAATTTGGTTTATATTTATGAGACCATCAGAAACTAAGGAATTTCCTGACTGTTCAAGGGTAAAATATATCTGACAGAATGTACTGGTTTCGTGAAAAGGATGATCAACCGAATGAACAAGTGCAGCAAGTTGCCCCATAAGTAAGGCAACAATCAATAAAATAAATTTTAATTGTGTATGCTGTTTGTTCATTAAGGTCATTTCAAATATATACTTATATAATAGTCTTATGTTTAAATTCCTAATTAAAGATAATTAAAATATTCCAATTCGAATTCTACATTATTTTATATCATAATACAATGGTTACTTAAATAATGAATTAAGATAACTGGTAGTGGGCTTGGACTATTTTGAAATTTATAAATATACTTAAATATAAGTATGTTATACAAAATAGATGAAGTTTGTAATTAATTTATATTTAACAATTTTTAATTTTATTAATAGTCGACACCCAGTACCAACTTGTTTAAGTTCAGCAATATACAAATATTTATCGGCTGTCAATGAGTGGTCGTATCGTTGGGAATTTATCGTTGGACAGAGAAGGTAGTTATAGGAGTATTCAGCTATTTTTTCCCACTCTCATCCTGTAACTGAGCCATCAATAATTCTTCCACATTATTTAATGACTTACAAACTGTTTCTGGACTAGATAAGTCTCCCTGATAGATATCAGGTGGCACAGCATTTTTTAAAAATCGCAATTCAGTCAATAAGACCTGTAATTCCTTTTCATCTTTAGGTAAATCACGAAAATACTTACTCAATTCAGCTAATGGACCTTTATCTTGAGTCGATATATTACGAACTGCTTGAGTTTTTAATTTAACTTTTTCTACCCAAATATTACCTAAACTAACATCCATCACTGTGGAACGAATTTCGTTTAGCCAATATTTTAAATTGTTATGTAATTCGTTATGAATTGTACAACGACCTTCAATAACAAAACGTAGTGCTAAAGGAATATCTTCCAACATAAGTTTATTGACAGCTTCTCGTACTTTATCTATAATTTCGTCAACTATTTCTATATCGCTAACATCTAAATATACTATCTCCCAACGTAACACATCTACTGGAATAAAACGTAAATTAGTTTGTTCATTTTCTACTGTTACTAAGGTACAACCTTTCATCCCGGTTTCACGAGCATGACGACCCTGTAAATTACCAGAAAAAACTATCCAAGGATTTTCATGGATAATTTCACGTTTATGAATATGTCCTAAAGCCCAATAATCATAACCATGTACTAATAAGTCAGACACAGTACAAGGTGCATATGGTTTGTGTTCATTGGGACGACCATCTAAAGCAGTATGCAACATACCAATGTTAAAATAATTAGGAATAGCTGGCGGATAAGCCAAACTGAGGTTATCAGTTACAGATTTTTTTGCAAAACTTTGGCCGTGTATAGCTACCTTTATAGTTTCTAATTTATGAGTTTCTGGCTGTTTCCAACTAAATTTTATTACATTGTCTGGCAAACGTAACTGTTTGGTGATTACACTGTCAGCATCGTGATTTCCCAATATGATAAAAACTGGTATATTAACTTGCCGCAATCGACTCATTTGCTGATTGAAAAACAATCCAGTGTTGTAATCTTTCCAATCAACATCGTATAAATCTCCAGCCAATAAAATAAAATCAACCAACTCACTACAAGCAAAATCAATCATTTTAACAAAAGAACGACGGGTTGCACCTTGCATCTGTTCTATTGGGATTCCATCATAACGTGATAATCCCCTCAACGGACTATCCAAATGAATATCAGCAGCATGAATAAATTTCATAACTTTATTTTTAACCTATCCATCAGTTCGGCAAGTACTTTTTCAGCCTCGTTAAATTCAAAATTATCTATCTTTTCTTCTAGGCGTTGATAAATATCCTGAAAAGACTCAGTTAAATGCTGTTTTATAGTAGGAATTACATCAATAGCTCTAGAATTATATTCGGCTAATAAATTGGTTAATTCCATTAATAATGGTTTAAGGGCAGCGATATTAACTTCTTCACTAAAAAAGTTAGATTCGTCAATTTTTAGGCCAGAAATAGTATTCATAACTTCTGTTGTTGCAGATTCAAACTTTGTTATCAATTCCGGAACAATTTTTGGCTCAGATTTGAGGGCAGTTTCTAAACTACCTGATATTTCATATAATTTTGTAATGCTAAGATTACCACTTACTCCTTTAATTGAATGGAGCATATAAATAGCTTCAGTAATTTTTTCTTGCTCTAATAAGTCATGGATTTTCTTTATAACATCATGATAACTATTATAAAAACCTTGTAACAATTTTACATATAACTGATAATTTTGGCCTAATCGGTTCATTCCAGATTTTATATCTATACCTGGTAAATTATCTGGTAATTTTGTGTTTTCAGATTGTATGGTGGGTGATTCCATATGTACATCTGATATCCATTTTACCAAGACATGTAATAACTCTTTTATTTCAATTGGTTTAGATAGATAATCATTCATACCTGCTTGTAAACATTTTTCTTTGTCACCAATCATAGCATTAGCTGTCATAGCGATAATTGGTAAATCAATATACTGTTGGCGAATTATATTGGTAGCTTCATAACCATCCATTTTTGGCATTTGGATATCCATCAATATTGCATCAAATTTATTTTTAAAAACCATATTTACTGCTTCTTGACCATCATTTGCAACTAATACAGTTATACCTTTATTTTTTAATATTTTTTTTGCAAGTTGTTGATTAAGTTTATTATCTTCTACTAATAAAACTTTTATTTCTTTTGTTAAAGTGATAGTATCAGTTGAAGTTTTCATCGGTAATTGCTCAGCATTTTTAGTTTGAATACCAAATGTAACGGTAAAATTAAAAGAACTACCTTGATTTAATTGTGATTCTACCCAAATTTTTCCTTCCATCATAGTTATCAGACGTTTACAAATAGTCAGTCCTAAACCAGTCCCACCAAATTTGCGAGTAGTGGAACCATCCGCTTGAGTAAAAGGATTGAACAACTGTGGAATTATTTCTTGAGAGATACCAATTCCAGTATCTTCTACCAAAAAATGTAACCTAACTTGCTGATTGCCGAAAGCTGCCAGTTTGGTTTTAATTTTGACTCCACCTTGATGAGTAAATTTAATAGCGTTGGTAATGAGGTTGGTGAGAATTTGCTCTAATCGTAATGAATCACCAATTAAATTAGGAATACCTTTATCAGTAATTATCTCCAAGGTTAAACCTTTTTCTTCAGCTTGTGTAACAAACAAGTTAGACAATTTATTCAAGATTTCGGTTAAAGAAAATGGTATAACCTCTATTTCTAGCTTACCCGCTTCTATTTTAGAAAAATCAAGAATGTCATCAACAATACATAGTAAATCTTCAGATGATTCTGCTATATAGTTAAAGTATTTTCTCTGCTCCTCATTTAATTCAGTGTCAGCAATAAGTTGCCCAAAACCTATGATGGCATTCATGGGGGTACGAATTTCGTGACTCATATTGGCTACAAATTCACTTTTTAACTGATTAGCCATTTCAGCAGTTTTTTTAGCTTGTTTTAGTTCATCTTCAATCTGTTTGTGTTTACTTATGTCACGCAATATTTCCAATTTGGAAACACTGCCATCATGATTTTTCATTGGAGTACCTACGAGATCATAGGTTTTTTGAGTTTTAGGTGAAAACCATTCCCAACGTATGGTTTTACCAGCGAATACTTGTTCATTTTTACACCAAAGGCAGGGACTATCACTAATATGAAAATATTCGTAACAACTCTTACCTTTGGGAGAACCAAACTCTCTCAGCATAACTGGATTAACATATTCAATTTTACAATGTCGATTAACAATATAAACCCCATCTTCCATGGTTTCCAAAATATTAGTAATATTATCATGTTCTGAACGCAAAGCATGTTCCATTTGCCTTCTTTCTTCAATTTTCTGTAACAATTGTTCTTCATTCTGACGGAGTTCTTTAGTTCTTTCCGCAACTTCTAATTCCAAAGTTTGATTATACTCAGTAAGTAAACTTTCAATTCTCTTACGTTCAGTAATATCTTGAAAGACTGATACAGCATAGATGACTTTTCCATCACTATCGAAAATAGGAGTACCCCATGCTTCTAGTTTAATAACTTTATCTGGGCGATGAATTTCCAAATTGTCAATTTTTATTCTATTGCCTTGTAATGCTTGTATAACGGCCAGTTTATCCGCAGGATATAATTTATTTGTACCAGTTACATAGAGTTGACAAAATTCTGGAATGTCTCCACTATTTATTTTGTAGTCAATATCTTTTCCAAGTAATTGTTTAGCTTCTTTATTTATATAATATGGTTTACCATCACTGTTAAGCATTCCTACCGCTATTGGTAAACTTTCCAAAAGCTGTTTTAATTCATTTTTATTATCTATTTCAATCTGTAATGCTTCTTCTTTAAGCTGTAAAATATGCAGATGAGTTTTAATTCTAGCCAATAGTTCTTTCTTAGAAACTGGTTTGGTCAAATAGTCATTGGCTCCACCTTTTAAACCTATCACTAAGTCATCTATTTGATTTTTAGCGGTTAATAATATAATTGGCAATTCATCAGCTCGCCAAATTTCTCGAATTTTTTTAGTAACATCATAACCACTAAATTCTGGCATCATTATGTCTAACAATACCAAATTTGGTTTGTTTTTATTAATATATTCAAGGCCTTTAAATCCTGACTCTACTTGTTTAACTGTATAGTTATGTACTTGTAAATGGTTAACAACTACTTGTCGATTAATAGGATCATCATCAATAACCAAAATGTAATCATTAGTAATTGGTTCTTCATCTTCTATATAATTAGTGATTGGTTGCACATATTTTCGTGAAATTACCTGAGTTACCTGAGGTTCGTCTTCATGTAATACAGTTGAAACTAAATCAGTTGGAATTGTGAAGGTGAATTTCGAACCAACTTTTTGTTTGGAGATAAGTTTTATCTTCCCATCATGTAGTTTGACTAATTGTTTGGTTACCGCTAATCCCAAACCAGTACCACCGTACGTTCTAGCTGTTGAACCATCAGCTTGTTCAAAAGCCCTAAAAACACGCTCTATTTGTTCTGGTGCAATACCAATCCCAGTGTCTGTGATAGTGACAGCTAATTCATTTTCCGATACTTTAGCTGATACTGTCACTGTGCCATTGTTAGTAAATTTTATTGCATTACCGACCAAGTTGTGTAAAATTTGTTGTAATCTGTTTTCATCAGCATTAATGGAAATAATTTCTGGGTTTATTGCATTGATAAGTTTTAACTTTTTATCACCAACCAAATGCCAACTGAGTTTCAATACCGTGTCAGTAATCTCATGTATATTGATCGGTTCAATAAATAAATTAATACGTTCCGCTTGAGAAAAGTCTAAAATGTCATTTACTAAGTTAGCCAAACGCTGACCACTATCAACAATCATAGTAAGATTGGTGTGTAAATATTGTTGGTTAATTGGGGGTGTTGAACTATCAATTAAGGATTCTGCGATGCCAATTATCCCATTTAAAGGAGTACGTAACTCATGGGAAGTATTGGCCAGGAATTCATCTTTTATTCTGTCGGCAGCCTTTAGTTGATTAGCAATCTTTTGTTCATGTTCTAATTCTTGTTGTTTAGCTATCAGTTTTAATTTTTGTTGGTGTAAATAACTTAGGACAACTGTCAATAAAATCAAAGTGTATAAAATGTAGGCCCACCAAGTTTTCCAAGGTGGTGGCAAGATAGTTATTTGTAACTTTCTACCTTGTTCATTCCAAATTTGATCATTATTGCTACCTTTAACTTGGAAGGTATATTCTCCGTGTGGTACATTTGTATAATAAACTTTATGCCGATTACCAGCCTGATTCCAATTTGGTTCGAAGCCTTCTAGTTTATATAGATATTGATTATTTTGAGGATGCAAAAAGTTTAAAGCCGCAAACTCAAGTGCAAAAAATGTCTGTTTATGAGATAAGGTTATGGTTTTAGTTACATTTATATGTTGTTGTAAAGGAGAATCAGCACCTATTTTCACTGGTTTATTAAAAATTTCTAATTCAGTAATAACTACTGGTGGAATATAAGAGTTATCTTTAATTTGACTGGGATTAAATACGTTAAATCCATTAATACCACCAAAGAATAGCTCATCATGGTTATTTTTATAATATGCTCCGGTATTAAATTCATTGCTTTGTAAACCATCTGAAACATCATAGTTAATAGATAAACCAGTTTTTGGGTTAAATCTCGCCAAACCTTTATTGGTACTAAGCCACAGATAGTCTTCGGCATCTTCTAAAATACCATACACTGTATTGTTGGGCAGTATAGGTATTTGATAACTAGTAAAATTTTTGCCGTCAAATTTGTTAAGTCCGCCACCAAGAGTTCCGATCCATAAAATACCTTTTTTGTCTTCGTAAATTGACAAAATATCATCATTACTCAAACTATTAGAATTATATTTTTCACGTTTATAATGAATGAATTTATCTTGTATTAATTTATTTAAACCACCACCATGGGTACCAACCCATAGATTTTTTTGCCTATCTTCATATATGACAGAAACTTCTGCATGACTTAAACTGTTTGGAGCATTTGGATCGTGAGTATAACGTTTAAAACTATTATTTTTTTGGATAAATTTGTTTAATCCATCACGAGTTCCAACCCATAGATTATCAGCATGATCAATATGGAGTGATAAAACATAATTACTACTTAAACTATTATTATCATTTGATTTATTTTTATAGGTAATGAACTGTTTTCGGTCAAAACGATTCAAACCACCACCATAAGTAGCAATCCATAAGATTCCGTATCTATCCTCATAAATAGCTTGAATTTCATCGCTACTCAAACTGTTGGGATCATGTGGATCATGTTGATAATATGTCACCTTAGATTGGTCAATTTTATTTAGACCACCATGTTCGGTTCCCACCCAAATTATGTCTTTACTGTCAACATGAATCGCAAAAACTTCATTATCATTCAAACTGTTGTTTAATTCATGTTTGTAATGACGAAATTTTTCTGATTCCAAGTTAAGATAATTCAAACCATTGCCTTCGGTCCCTATCCATATCATATTACTATCTTTTTGATATAAAAGTGAAAAAATTACGTTTAAATTATTGGTTGTATTTGTAACATGAGTAAATATTTCAGTTTTACGATCGAATACGTCAAGACCCCCACCAGTTCCAACCCACAATTTACCATCATTATCTTCAGTAACATCCCAAACCGCTCTATGGGTTAAACTATTAACATTGTTAGGATCATGGTAATAACTAGTGAATTTTTCTGTTTTTCGATCAAATTTATGTAAGCCATTCAAGCTCCCAATCCATAAGACACCAGTTTTGTCTTCATAAATTGAGGCTATCACATTACTAAAATTATTAATATTTTCAGTATCTAACAGATAATTAGTAAAGCGTTGTTGTTGAATATCAAATTTGTTTAATCCACCGCCATTAGTACCAATCCAAAGAATATTGTCTTTAGATTGATAAATTGGCCAAACAGAGTCATGGCTGATTGTATTTGTATTTTTCGGATCATGCTGATAACGTACAAAATTATCAGTTTTTGGATCAAATTTATTAACCCCACCACCAGCAGTACCAATCCACAAAAAACCTTGATTATCTTCACTAATTGACCAAATAACATTATTGCTTAAACTATTTGGAT
>JAUCGN010000198.1 GCA_030378125.1 Thiotrichales bacterium HSG1
TAGTGGAACGTCATCTATTGGCCAAGGTATGGTTGCATCTGAAGCTCGCCATCGTTTGGTTATCCTTCGATAAGCATCAAGGTTTTTTATCGTTACAAAGTTTGAACCTTCATTGCGTTTCACTGGAGGTAACCACAATACAACATCTTTAGGGTTAGCATAACAAAAAGAATCTGTTTTACACATGCTGATCGCCCAAACATTAGGTGGAACACCACAGTTAGTACCACGCCGACGGCTATCAGGTTTTTCTGCTAGATGAATTGGTTCCTGAGAATATTGAATAATTTCAGATGCAATTGCACCATTGGACATAAATAACAAAGTGAATATTAATAACATAATAGTTTTCCAAAGGATTGATATAATTCCTACTTATTTATAATAAGTATGGTCTTTTGAATTTCCGATCCTAACGATTTCCAGAGTTTAAAAACCTCTTTGAGAAGCTCCATAATATTCGAGACTAAAATTTTTTGCAAACATTAATTTGGGTAGTCTTAAAATTTGAAGATAGCAATACTTTAGTTAAAACTACCATGCATGTATGCAACATAACTGATCTCATTAAATAGGAGCATCATCAGTTTTACCCCATTTTTCCAAAATATTTTCCAAATTACGCCATTGCAAAGGTTTAGTCATATAATCATCCATTCCGGCTTCTATACACTGTTTTTTAACATTATACATAGCACTAGCTGTAGTAGCAATAATCTTAGGTCGTTTGGATACCGGATATTTTTCTACTATAGTTTTACTTGCAACCAAGCCATCCATGCGTGGCATGTGTAAATCCATCAAAATAATATCATAAGATTTTTCTTCCAAAGCACTTAAAACTTCCAAACCATTGTTAGCAATATCTATGTTATACCCCATCTTTTCTAAGGTTAACAGACTTATTTTCTGGTTAATAACATCATCTTCAGCTAATAAAATTCGCAACGGCAAACGCTTAGATAAAGAATTATCTATTTTGGTAGTTTTAACATGACGTTTATTTTTTTCTCCAGTAAACACATAATTCAGCATATTTAACAAATGTGTTTGTTTAATAGGTTTACATATAGAAGCCTGAAATAAGCGTTTAGTTTCTTCTAAATTGTTTTCCAACTCATCAATAGTAGTTAACACTATTAAAGGTAGTTCTCGCCGTTCAGGAATTTTATTAATAGCCTTAGCTAATTCTATCCCATCCATTTTTGGCATATATCTGTCTATAATAGCCACATTACATTTGTTGTTATGTTGTAACCAAGCCAAAGCTTTTTCCCCAGAACCAACAGCAGTAGTAGAACAGTTCCAACTGTGTAACAAATGATTTAAAATACGCTGATTATTAACATTATCATCAACCACCAAGATATGTTGGCCTTGTAATAACTCAACCTTAGATTCAAATAACGATTTGGGAGCATCGCAGACAGTTAACTTCAAGGTAAAAGAAAATATTGAACCTTCGTTGACTTTACTTTCTACCCAAACTTGGCCTCCCATCAGCTTGCATAAACGTTTGGTGATCACTAAACCTAAACCAATACCACCATATTGCCTAGTTGTTGAAGAATCGACCTGAGAAAATGCCTTAAATAACTTATCTAGTTTATTTTTGGGAATGCCAACTCCAGTGTCAACAACGCTGAATAATAGTTCAATTTCGTCTTCTACCCGAGAATGTAGCTTAATAGAGATAAATACTTCACCTTGTTTAGTAAACTTCAGGGCGTTATGAATCAGACTAGATAAAATTTGGCGTATTCTATTAGCATCTCCCCTAACCCAACTTGGTACATCCTCTTCAACTAAATATAATAACTCAATATTTTTATTGAGAGCTTTAGCTGTAAACAAATCAAATGTTTCTTCAATAAAGGTATTAATTTCAATTGGTTCTTCTTCTAATACCACCCGTCCAAGTTCAATTTTAGAAAAGTCCAAAATATCATTGATTACGGTTAATAATGTGTCACTGCTTAAACGAATAGTATCAACAAATTCACGCTGTTGAGCAGTTATTGAGGTATTTAGTAATAGGTTGGTCATACCTACCACACCATTTAATGGAGTACGAATTTCATGGCTCATGGTTGCCAAAAAATCAGTTTTAGCTCTAGCAGCTTGTTCAGCCGCTATTTTAGCCTGTTTTAATTCAGTATTTTGTTTTCTTAATTTCTTAGCTTTGCTGACCGCATAATGTACCATTGGACGGAATATAAACAATACTTCTAATACTAAAACTAACAAAGTGAATAACCACAACAGAGTTTTGATTTGAACGATCATAGATACGTTATCTTCACTTTCGTTTTGATATTCACCCACAACGGCATTAAGTCCAATTAATAATTTGGTTTTTGCCATGTTGGATAGAACTAATAAATCCGAATTTTCTTTAAATAATCCACCACAGGGAATATTTGTTATGACACGAGCGTGGTTTAAAAATTTATTTACTTGTTTATCTAATCTAAAGGGGGGATGGTAATATATGTCATAAATAGATTTGGATAGTTCTAATTCAGAAGTGTCCGTATATGATTTATTACTATTTAACAATGCATTATGAACATTTTGCATTAAATCAATCATTTTTGTTAAAGTCATTATATCCTTAGCATATAGTTGACAACTATCTGCTTGATAATGAGTTAAATCATTAGCATATAAGGCAATGCGTTGTGATAGCATTCTCTGTTTACCACTAATATTAATAACAGCAGCATAGTTACTTTGTACTTTTAGAAACTTGTACATACTGATGAAAGTTAGGGTGACAAAGATGCTGATGATAGCTACAGCTAGAGCATAACGTTTAGTTAAAAATATATGTTGGGAATCATTTTGCATATCTTGAAAAAACTATTTTATAAAGTTGTCGAGTAAAGCGAATGCAGTCATAGATAGTGAAAGGATAATAACAAAAAATATAACACTTCTATTTTTAAGGCGTTTACCTCGATGAATTTCAATTCGGTTTAAAATTTCATCTGACACAAAGTAAAGAATGATTCCAGCTAACATGAAAGATACCATTTCAAACATATTTATGCTCCATTATTAACAATCTATTGAGGTACTATTCCGGACAAAATTGTACAACATAATGGTGATAAAATGCAATCAATTTATGTTATAACAACTTCAGTTGGGACATGCAAGGTTCCATGATCACTTATTTGGTGGATTTCCGTCATAAACCAAATTCTTTTGAACATGATTATACAAGATTCAAGGATGAGCAGGATTAAATCAAGAACAAAAGTTTTTAATCATGTTTTATCCTTCGCTGCGAGACATGGAGAGGGGAATCCGAAGTCGAATAGTCCGCGACTAGGTGAGAGTTCAAAAAATTTGAAGAAATAGTCATAGCGGAGCGGCATTTCTTGAAATTTTGAACAAGCTCAGCGTTAAGTCATGGGGGAGGCGGTGGGACGGAGCTGCATTGTGCGGAGTCGCTCAATGAAACCAGATGTGTCAGGGCAAATAATAACCATTTCGCTGAAAAAGTAATTAGTTCACGGAATATGGACGTTCCGTGAATGTTGTGACTCTGTCAAACCTCTTCAAAATATTGAGGTAGTTCGTTTCCTCACCACCTCATAAAAGCCATCTATTTAACACAAGCTTCAATCGGTAATGCAATTCCTTCTACATCATTAAATACAATACTTCGGACAGTTTTACATATTGACAGTCCC